>CAYRCA010000668.1:0-2699 GCA_964422565.1 uncultured Acidobacteriota bacterium
CCCGTCAGGCCCGACACCCACTCCTCCCCGAAGGGATGGTGGTCCCATTGCTCCAGCACCGCGCCCGTGTGGTCCGTCACAGCCTTCGCCGTCCCCAGATGATCGTTGTGAAAGAACCGCGTCGAGTTCGCATAGCGGTACTCCACCAGCTTCTCCGACCCGCCGAAAAGGGAGGACGACGGGCTTCCAGCCTGTCAGCGGCGGGTCTTGGCGGGGTCTTCGAGACTCCGCGGTCCCGTCGAACCCCGCGGCGACAGGCAGGGATGCCTGTCTTCCCACCCGCCACCTTCATCACCCGGTTCCCCCCGCCGTCGTAGCGAGAATAGCCCGACGCGCGCTCGGTCGACAAGGGGTGATGCGAGTGCGGGGCGACAACTGGTACGATGGTAAAGGAATTACGGCCGATGCCGACCGTCTACCTGGAAACCACGATTATCAGCTACCTCGCGGCGCGTCCCAGCCGAGACCTCGTGATCGCCGGCCATCAGCAGATCACGCATGATTGGTGGCGGACGTCTCGCGATCGATTCGACCTCTACGTTTCCGAAGCCGTGTTGCGGGAGATTCGCGCCGGAGACCCCGATGCGGTCGCCCGGCGCTTGGCGTTTGTTGACGAGCTGCCGATCCTCGCCGTCAGCGAGGCCGTGCGTGGGCTGGTCAAGGAGTATGACGCGCGTCTTGGCCTGGTGGGCCGCGCAAGGGCCGATCTCCCGCACTTCGCCTTTGCCGTGGCCTACGAAATGGACTATCTGCTGACTTGGAATTGCGCACACATTGCCAACGGCGAGATGATTCGTCGCCTGCTGAAGGTCAACGCGGAGCTGAACCGCTTCACACCGCTCATCGTGACGCCGGAAGCGGTGCTGGAACCGCTTGAGGGAGAAGAGCCGTGAGAGAAGATCCGATCGTGAAGGAGACCCGCTTGGCGAGGGCCCGGCTTTTCCGGGAGTGCGGCGAGGACCTGGGCAGGCTGATGGACCACTTGAAGGCCTCGGAGGAACAGGACCGGGATCGGCTGGTCGCGATCGAAGACGTGCGAAGAAGGCGCGGGGTGGAAGCCCCCCCGCGGCTCCCGCGGTAGACGTCGTCCACCGAAACTCGAAACTTTCCACTTCCCCGGGCGGTTGTGCCCAAAGTAACCACGAGAGTCCAACGCCGGCACGCTCGGGTCAGGATCGAGAAAGTGAACCTTTGCCTCAGGCGATCGCGAACGATTGCTCAAGGGTCCAAGCGGACGAAGCCGCGCTCGACGATTCTCCCCGAATCCCTCACCCGACGGAAGTACGCGCGCCGCCCGTCCCGCGGGTCGTGCAAGTCGGCGTATCCGGCCGCCGCCGCCTCCAGACTGGGAAAAGAAACATCCTGTCCGTGCACGGCCGCCATGCCCAAGGTCGAACTGAACTCTAAGCTTAACCCGTCCGGCACGGCGAACAGCGCGTCGTAGTGGTTCGCCAGCTTTCGGATGACCTCTTCGTTCCACTCGGGCACGACGAAGTGCATCGCGCGGTAACCCCCGGAGCACGGGAGTTCCACGGGGACTCTCTCGATCCAAGCCTTCCGACGCGATTCGGGCGAGGAGGGGTAATACCACAAGGTCTGCCCCACAAAAACCACGTGGATGTCCGCCGCGATCTCGCCGCTGAGCACGTTGCGTCCTTCGATCACCCGCCAGTGGATGCGTCCCTCTTCGTCCGAATATTGAAAAAACTCGTTCCTCCCCACCTTGAAGAAATGGGCCGCGGGCCCAGACCACTCCAACGGTCGAGGGCCCCACTGATACTCCTTCTCGTCCTCGTCCGACCGGCCGGACGCGTTCGCGTAGCCTTCCGGGGGGGGGCTCGGCGCAAACAAGATCAGTCGTCCAACTTCTAGCCGCTCCTCCAGGGCCGGGTCGCTGTGGCTGAAGACATACATCTCGGTCGGCTCCTTTTCCCGAGCAAGAGACCGGTAATGCGCCTCCAGCCAATCGCCGGTGAAATAACGAGGCTCCAGGAACTCGACACGCTCTCTAATGAGGTAACCATCCGGGTCCGTGCAGCCTCCCCATCCGTTTTCGGAAATCGTTTCCTCCCGCAATTCGCCGCATCCGGCGGTGGCCGCGAGCAGCGACATCAGCCACCCGCCAACTGTTCTTAGAAACCCTTTCTGCGGAAACATCGTCACCTTCGGCATCCCCCCATCAGAAATTCCTGTATGGCGTTCGACGCGTTCCAGTCCGTTCTTTCCCGGTCGGCAACAACCTCGAAGGAAAGGTTCATTGCTTTTGCCAACCTACTGTCCCCCAACTGGGTGGCATAGTGGAGCAGCTCATGTACCAGGGCCAATCCCTGGTACCGCGCTGATCCCGACCAGAAGGAAGCGAAAAGAAGGACGGTATTCGACACCTCCGTCTTCCGCAGGCCCCTCGCATCCCTCGTCTCCCTCGAGAGGATCTGGGCCCCTCCCGGAGAATCCTTGGGAAAGAAGCCCCCCATCCGAGGAAATACCTCGCTCAACCGCCGCTTCCAGTTCGCCTCGTCCGTCATGTCGACGAACTGAAGCTCTCGGTTCGCGACAATGCTCTGCAACACCGCCATCGACCCGCCCTGGAGGGTGCTGAAAACTTGAGCGCACTCCGGTGAGATCCACCTCGCGAACGCCAGATCCAACATGTGGTAGGGATCCAGCTTGACTCCCACAAAGTCCGGCAGCGACAAAAC
>CAYRCA010000669.1:0-2670 GCA_964422565.1 uncultured Acidobacteriota bacterium
AGATCACCCTCTTCTTCTGCGCCGGCGCCATCTATGTGCACCTGCATAAAGAAGAGATCAGCGAACTGGACGGCGTCGGCAAGACCATGCCCTGGACCATGGGGGCCTTTACCGTGGGGGCGATCGGATTGGCGGGCATTCCGCCCATCAACGGGTTCATCAGCAAATGGTATTTGGGCATCGGTTCCCTGCAGTGGGACACGGCGGTCCCCTTGCTTCTCCTGGTCGTCAGCGGCCTGCTGAACGTCGGTTACTTCTTTCCAATCGTTCACCGCGCCTTCTTCCGGGAGTCGAAGGCTATGGAGGACAAAGGGGAGGCCTCTCCGCTGATGGTCGTGCCCCTGGTGACGACTGCGGTCCTGTCCATTCTATTGGGCCTCTATCCCGATTTGTTTTTTTACTTCTACCGACTGGCCGCCCAAATCGGCGGAAGCGTTCTGGGAGGATCACCGCTTTGAAGCGCCGGTACTGGATCGCCCTGGGCGTTGTCACCCTGATTTCGGTCCTCGCGGAGTTCGCCGTTCCCACGGACCCGGCCAACGCCCACTGGTGGGAGCCGATCCCGGCCTTCTACGCGTGGTTCGGCCTGGGAGGCTGCATTCTGCTCGTCATAGTCGCCAAGGCTCTGGGCAAGTGGTTTCTGCAGAAAAGGGAAGACTATTACGATGCCCCTTGAGTTGCTCTTTCATCCGGCGGTAATTCTGGTGCTCGGGGCGATTCTGCTTCCCGTGCTTCCGCGCGCCGCCCGATCGGTCTTTTTCCTGGTCGCCTCGGTGCTCTCGTTGGCGGCGATCTGGAACGCCGATCCGAACGCGACTCTCACCGTCCGGGTCATGGACTACGAGCTCACGCTGTTGCACATGGACCGGCTGAGCCGCGTCTTCGGGACCATCTTCGCCCTGATCGCGGCGATTGCCGGGATCTACGCCTTCCACATCCGGGAACCCGCACAACAGTGTGCCGCCCTGCTTTACGCGGCAGGTGCCCAGGGCGTCACCTTCGCCGGCGACTATTTCACGCTCTTCGTCTTTTGGGAATTGATGGCGGTATCCTCCACGTACCTGGTGTGGGCGCGTCGGACCCCGGAAGCCGAAAAGGCGGGCATGCGCTATCTGCTCGTCCATATCTTCGGCGGAGGCCTGCTCTTCATAGGCATCCTCCTCCACTTCCACGCCGGAGGTGACCTGCTGATCTCGCGGCTCTATCCGGACGGCGCCCTGTCCTCCTACCTCATCCTGGCCGGCGTGGCGCTCAACGCCGCCGTCCCCCCGCTGCACGCCTGGCTGGCGGACGCCTATCCCAAGGCCACCGTCACCGGCGCCGTCTTCTTGAGCGCTCTCACGACCAAGACGGCGGTGTACGTGCTGGTGAGGGTCTTTCCGGGGTGGGAACTGCTGCTCATTCTCGGCGTCATGATGACGCTTTACGGAGTCGTGTTCGCCATTCTCGCCAACGACACCCCGGAGATCCTGGCCTACCACATCGTGAGCCAGGTGGGATACATGGTGGCGGGCGTGGGGATCGGCACCGAGATGGCCCTCAACGGGACCACGGCGCACGCCTACAGCCACATCCTCTACAAGGCCTTGCTCTTCATGGGTGCCGGGGTGGTGCTCCAGACTACGGGGAAAAGCAGGCTGACGGAATTGGGGGGCCTGGCAAAGGCCCAGCCGCTGGCGCTGTGGCTGTATATGGTGGGCGCGCTCTCCATAGCCGGCGCTCCCTTGTTCAACGGATTCATCAGCAAGGGGATGGTCGTGGCCGCCGCCGGCGAGGCCCATCTCGACTGGGCGGTGCTGCTCATGCTGCTGGCCTCGGTGGGGACCTTTCTATCGGTGGGACTCAAACTGCCCTACCTGACCTGGTTCGGCGAAGACCGCGGCCTGCGCCCGGACAGGGCGCCCCGAAACATGCTGGTGGGGATGGGCGTGGCCGCCATGCTGTGCTTTCTCTACGGAATCGCGCCCTCGCTCCTCTACCGGATCCTGCCCTTCCCGGTGGACTACAATCCCTACACCGTGTACCACTTGGTGGAGGCCACCCAGATTCTGATTTTCACCTTCGTCGGCTTCTGGATCGTGCTGGCGAAGATGAAGGCCGAAGCCAAAATCACCCTGGACACCGACTGGTTCTATCGGCGATCGGCGGCGGTCGCGCGACGACTGTTCGTGGACCGGGTCGAGAGCGTCTTCGACCGCGTCGAGTCTTTGGCGTTCGATCTCGTCCACAGGACGTCCCGATATCGCGAGAACCCGATCGCGCTCTTCGACCGGGGCGGGAGACTTGCGCCCTATAATCCCGATACCTACCGCCCCTCGACGCAGTTGATGATTGGACTGGTCCTACTGAGCTTCGTTCTCCTGGTCACCCTCGGCTTGATCGCGTGGGCGTAGTGGGCTCACGGGTCTCGCGCCCGAACCGGGCCGTTGACCGGCGGGGCGAAGCGTCATTCGCCGGAAAGTCGAAACTTCTCCGGGACGAAGTGCCGATATCACAGCGTAGAACCCGCCATAGCGGGCCGACACCTGGAAGGCGACGGTCGCCGTAAAGTCGAGCCTGAGCGTCCACCACTCGGCGACCAGGTCCTCCTCGCCGTGCCGGATGTCCGTAAGAGCCAAGTGGCTCATGAGGACGTCGGGCTTCCGGCACCGCCGGCCGGTGATCCACCAC
>CAYRCA010000670.1:0-2668 GCA_964422565.1 uncultured Acidobacteriota bacterium
GCGACGGCCAGCATCAAACCGGCGCATGCGATGGCGTATCTGATTGTGCTGGAGAGGAACTCGAATCTCATTGCGGAATCCTTTCGTTGCTTCCTAAAGAAGGCTGGCCCGATCTCGTCGCCGGGCGGTCCATCGCTTACCCAGCCGCGCTCCAACCAAGCCTCGACACCCGCGCCACCGGCGCGAGGCTTCCGGCGACGGTCGCCCGAGCCGTTCGTCGGGCGCTCCTCCGGCGTGTTTTGGCAATCCTGGTGCTGCCGATGGTCCTAAGCCTATTTTCGCACGAGAAATCAAGAGACGAGAATCTACGAGAATCGACCTGCTGGTGGTCGCAGGCCTCGGATTGCTATTTGTGGGATCGGTCCTGGGCCAGAGAGGCGGTGATCGGCCGATGATGAGCTTGGAGGGCCAGTTGTCGTTCCGGCGGATAGAGCTGGACTTGACCGACCAGCAAGTGGACGCGATGACGCCCGTCCCGGAGAAGTCCCGAGAGCGGATGGCGGCCCTTCGGCGGCAGTTCCGAGACCGGGGACCCTCGCCGGAGGCCCGCGACGAGATGGAGGAGATCAGAGAGGAACTTGTCCCCGGTCGTAGGATCCGGCCGGCGCGACCCTTCTCAGGTGAGAAGGACGCTTGCGGTTAACGAGAGCGCTGGAAAGCGGTGCCTGTCCCCAGGCGGTATCGGCGAGGAAACGGAGACGATGGTCAGGCGCCCTCCGTCCCTTCGAATCGCCGGAGCGAATGCGGCCGCAGTTGCGAGTCCGCCTCCCGACCAAAGCGGGTGACGATTTCCGGCAGAGCCGCCACATCCTCCAGCGAGGTCCGAAAGTTCACCACGCACATTCGAAGCAGGAACCGGTCCTCGACCACCGCGTTCGACAGGAACGCCTCGCCGCTCCGCTCGAGACGAACGAGTATCTCCCGGTTCAGATCGTTCAGGAACTCCCGGACCTCCACAGACTCGGCGCGGCAGCGCAGGTCCCTGGGAACGTATCGAAAGGTGGTGACGCTCAGGCTCTGGGTTACGGGCTCCAGCGTCTCGTGATCCCGCAGAAGCCGGTGAAACTCCCGCGAAAGTCGGATGTCCTCACCAATCATCCGTTCGTACCCCCGTCTTCCGACCTGCCGCAGCGCCAGCCAGACCTTCAGGGCCCGAAACCCGCGGGAGTTCTGCAACCCCCGGTCGAAATAATTGGTGGCCTCCTCGTCGAAGTGATAGTAGGGCGGGTGAAAGGAGAACGTCTCGCGCAACAACTCCGGGTCGCGGACCAGCACACAACCCGCTTCCAGCGGGACGTATAGCCATTTGTGCGGGTCCACGGCGAGGGAGTCGGCGAGCCCGAGGCTCGCCAAGTCGGGGTGGGCGGCGGGGACCAGGGCGGCCGGGCCGCCGTAGGCTCCGTCGACGTGCAGCCACAGCTCGTACCGGTTGCAGATTTCCGCCATCTCGGCCAGAGGATCGACGGCTCCCGTGGAAACCGTCCCGGCCGAGCCCACCGCCAGAAAGGGACGATCCCCTCGTTCCAAATCCTCCCGAATCCGCCGCTCGAGCTGGGAAAGATCGATGCGCTGTCGCGGATCGCTCGGGATCCACCGGATGGCGCCGACGCCCAGTCCCGAGACATCGGCCGCCTTTTCGACCCAGGTGTGGGTCTCGCGGGAGGCGTAAAGCCGCAGACGAGGCGTCGCCGCCGACTGAAGGCCGTCGCCGCGGATGTCCCAGGCGGTCTTCGCTCTCCGCGCCACCAAAAGGCCGATCAGGTTGGCCACATTGCCCCCGCTGACCAGCAGGCCGTCGCATCCGGCGGGATAGCCGAGCAATTCGGCGATCCAGCGAACCGTAGCGCCCTCGATCTCGCTCGCCAGGGGCGCGATTTTCCAGGCGCCCACGTTGGGGTTGACGGTTGCCGCGAGCAGGTCTCCCAGCATTCCGATCGGCGCCGCCGAAGAGGTGATGTAGCCCCAGAAGCGAGGGTGGCCGTTGTGGAGCGAGTATTCGAACAACCGCTCTGCCGTCTCCAAGAGCAGCGGACCCGGCTCCAACCCCTCTTCGGGTAGCGCCGCGTCTCCGCCGACCATGGTCCGAAGTTCCAAGGGGGACGCCGGTCGTGTCACCGGCCGTCCCCGGAGGGAGCTGAGGAAGCCAGCGATCCGATCAACCAACTCGAGCCCGATCTTTCGAAATTCGTCCGGAGCCATGTCCAGCTGCGCTCTTCGGGGCGATAGTTCGGTCCGCTCGTCGCCCGCCGTCCGTCCGGCGAAGACACCAACCCGGTCCGGGTCCGGCGACTCCCCACTCCCGTCAACGAGCCTCAAATCGCGCAATCCCTCGAACAGGTCGGTCTCAGGTCGACGTCCGCCATTGACCAGACTGAATACGCGATAGAGCTCCTGCGAACCCCATAAGCCTTTGTGGTGTTCCGGCGATAGGTTCTCCAGTCTACCGTAGATGGCCATCTGGGTCTGGTGGCGGCAGACCGCCCCCCACACTGTCTCCCAGTAGGATGCCGTGTCGACCACCGTGGTCACCGCCCAGTCCGGCCAGGGAACCGCCTGTCGCGCGACTCCGTCCACCCGGATCGTCAACTCACGAAAGGCCGACTGGTAGGCGTCCCACTTCGTCCGAGTCCAAGCCGTGTAGTAAAGCTTGGAGACCCGATGGTGCGGC
>CAYRCA010000671.1:0-2655 GCA_964422565.1 uncultured Acidobacteriota bacterium
CGGTGGAGAACGCCGCGGAAGGGTGGTAGTATCCCACCGAATCGGCGGGCGGGGCCATTTGGCGGCCCCGCTCTGAGCGAATCGGAGGGGTAGAGCGTATGCAGCATCTGGCGTGGTTGGATCTGGCCGTCATTCTGGCCTTCTTCCTCGTGATCTTCTCCATCGCCGCTTACTACTCGAGGCGCGCGGGTAAGGACACCGGACAGTACTTCCTTTCCGGCCGGAACATGCCCTGGTACATCGCCGGCACCGCCATGGTGGCGACCACCTTCGCCGCCGACACGCCTTTGGCGGTGACCGAGCTGGTCGCCCGAAACGGGATCGCGGGTAACTGGCTCTGGTGGAACTTGGCCATCGGAGGCATTCTGACGGTTTTCTTCTTCGCCAGGCTCTGGCGTCGGGCGGGGATCATGACCGACGTCGAGTATGTTGAGCTGCGCTATTCGGGGAAGCCGGCGGCCGTGCTGCGCGGCTTCCGGGCGCTGTACCTCGGCCTGTTCATGAACGCCATCGTGCTGGGATGGGTCAACAAGGCCATGGAGAAGATCTTCCGCGTCACCATTCCGGAAGTGGACCCCTTCCTGCTGGTGGTGATCGCGGCGAGCCTTCTGGCCATCTACGCCTCGGCGGCGGGACTTTTGGGAACGGCCCGCACCGACAGCCTGCAGTTCGTTTTCGCCATGGTCGGCTGCATCATCCTGGCCGTCATCGTGGTCCGCCTCCCCACGATCGGGGGGTTGACCGGCCTGAGGGAGCAACTGGCTCCCCAGGTGCTCGACTTCCTGCCCCGCATCGGGGACGTTACCATGGAAGGTGTAACCGGCGGAATCCTCGCGATTTCGGTGGGCGCCTTCGTCGCGTACGTCGCGGTGCAGTGGTGGTCGGCCTGGTATCCGGGCGCCGATCCGGGCGGGGGCGGTTACGTGGCGCAGCGGATGATGTCCGCCAAGGACGAACGGCACAGCCTCTTCGCCACCCTTTGGTTCATGATCGCCCACTACACGCTGCGTCCCTGGCCCTGGATCCTGGTGGCCTTGGCCGCCCTGGTCCTCCTCCCCAGGGCCGAGAGCCCCGAGGCGGTTCGGGCGGAATACCCGGCGGTCTTCGAGCATGTCGTTACCGCCTTCGACAATCCCACCCTGCTCCGGACCGGCGACCCCGCGGTATTCCAGTCTCCGGAGTTTCTGGAGGCGTTCGAAAAGTACGAGAACACCGTCGATCCCGGCGTGATGTATCCCAAGATGATGCTGCGTTACCTGCCGGCGGGCCTCTTCGGCCTGCTGGTGGCCGTCTTCCTCGCGGCCTACATGTCGACGCTGGCGGCCATGCTCAACTGGGGGACGTCCTATGTGATCAACGACTTTTATCGCCGGTTCATCAAGACCGACAAAGAGGAGCGTCATTACGTGCTCGTCTCCCGGCTGGGGATCGTATTGATGACGATCTTCTCCCTGCTCATCACGAAGTTCTTCCTGGACCAGATTTCGGGGGCCTGGGAGTTCGTCATCAACGCCAGCGCCGGGCTGGGCGGGGTGCTGATCCTGAGGTGGTACTGGTGGCGGATCAACGCCTGGTCCGAGATTTCGGCCATGATCGCTCCCCTGATCATCTACCCCATCGCCCGCTACGGCTTCGACATCGTGCCCCCGATCACGCTCTATCCCACGGTTCTCGGGACGACGGTGGTTTGGCTGGCGGCAACCTATCTGACCAAGCCGGTCCCCGAGGCCAAGCTGATCGAGTTCTACCGAAGGGCGTACCCCGGAGGAATCGGGTGGCGGCGGATCGCGGCGCTGGTGCCGGAGGTGAAGTCGGAGGGCGGTTTCGGCAGCCTGTTCGTGGATTGGATTCTGGGCGTGGTGATGATCTACTCCTTTCTGTTCGGCACCGGTCACCTACTGTTCGGCGAGTACGTCAGCGGCACGCTCATTCTGCTTGCCGGTATGGCCTCCGGGGCCGTCATCTGGAGGCACCTCTCCCGGCGCCGATAGATGACCCTCGGTTCATGATTCCCGCAACTCCATCGAGAGTGCGGGAGGGACAACCGTCCCGGCGAAGGTCCGACCTATGCCGGATTTCTCGGCCCGCGGCGGCTTCATCGGCGACGGAAAGGGAGTGGAAGCCCACCGTTCTGCTCCCGGTGGGGGAGACGCCTGTGCTTCCGGGAGCGGATCCTCGATCCAGGCGTCCCCTCCCTGGTCTTCGACCTGCTATCATATGGCGATCGTCGACTCGGGGAGGCCGCCGGGCCTCCAGATCGAGGTCCGAAAGTCAACGGATATGGGCAACAAGAGAATCAACTCCACCGATTGCGTTCATCTCGGGGCGCGTCGAAGCCACACCGAGGGCTCTTTGACGACACCCGTGGTGCACTGCGCCCCCTTTACATTCGGTTCCACCGGCGAGTTGCGCGAGTTCATGGAGGGCCGATCGTCTCGCCGGCAGCCCGAGTACGGCCGCATGGGCAACCCTACGGTCGCAGCCGTGGAAGGCCGCCTGGCCGCTCTCGAGGGTGCTGAAAGAGCTAAGCTCTTCGGCAGCGGGATGGCCGCCGTCACCACCCTTTTTCTCTGGCTGCTCAAAGCCGGGGACCGGTTGATTCTGACCAGCGACTCCTACCGCCGCACTCGGGATTTCAGCGGATTCCTCGGCAAG
>CAYRCA010000672.1:0-2651 GCA_964422565.1 uncultured Acidobacteriota bacterium
CCTCAGTCATTCCTACCGCCTCTTCTCCGCCACCTGATTCAGAACCACCGCGAGGTTCCTCACCGGGGACTGGAGGGCGCTGGCCAACCGGGTGAGCGGCGCGTTCAACAGGAACAACAGCTTCGACAGCAATTCCTCTCGCGAGGGCAACTCCGCCAGGCTCTCGACCTGCCGGTCGTCGATGGCGCGCCCGTCCAGGACTCCGCCCTTGAACGCCATCCCCGGGTGACTCTTCACGAATTCCTTCAGGATCTTGGCCAAAGAGACCGGGTCCGACCGGGTATAGGCCACAGCCGTGGGCCCGTTGAAGTGCTCGCTGACCTGACCCACAGGGGTTCCCTCCGCGGCCCGAAGGGCCAGCGTGTTCTTGACCACCTCGTAACCGCTGTCCGACTCCCGGATGCGGCCGCGGAGTTCGGTGATGTCGGGAACGTTGACCCCCTGAAAACTTACCAGGATCACACTTCCACTCTCGGAGAAGGTCTGCTTCAAGCTTTCGACAACTTGAGCTTTTTCCGCCTTAGTCATTGCAGTGAGCTCCTACTTCACCCCGAGCTGGGCCAGATCGAGCCGGATGCCGGGACCCATGGTGGAGGAAACCGCCACGCCGCGAACGTAGCGCCCCTTGGCGGCGGACGGCTTGGCCCGCACGACCGCGTCGATCAGGCTGCGGGCGTTCTCAACCAGCTGTTCGCGGGTGAACGACAGCTTGCCGAAGGGGGCGTGGATCACCCCATTCTTGTCCACCCGGAACTCAACCTTGCCCGCCTTGATGTCCTCGACGGCCTCTTTCACGTTGAACGTCACCGTTCCCGTCTTGGGGTTCGGCATGAGGCCCCGGGGGCCCAGAATCCGTCCCAGCTTGCCGACCAGCTTCATCATGTCCGGCGTCGCCACAACGGCGTCAAAATCAGTCCAGCCGCCCTGAATCTTCTCCACGATGTCCTCGCCGCCGGAAAAGTCGGCTCCCGCTTCCTCGGCTTCCTTCATCTTCTCCCCGGACGCGATGACACACACCCGGAGCTCCTTGCCCAAGCCGTTGGGCAATACCACCGTTCCCCTCACCATCTGATCGGCATGCTTTGGATTCACACCAAGATTCAAGGCGATTTCAGCAGTCTCGTCGAATCGGGCGAACTTCACCTTCTGCAGCAACTCGACCGCCTCCTCCAGCGAGCATTCGCCCTCCCTGATCTGCTCTCGCGCCGCCGTATACTTCTTACCCGCCATCGTTCAGGACTCCTTCAATTCCAGCCCCATGCTCCGGGCTGTCCCCAGGATGATCTTCTTCGCCTGCTCAAGGCTGGAGGCGTTGAGATCGGGCATCTTTGTCCGGGCGATCTCCTCGACCTGCTTCATGTCGACCGCGGCGACCTTCGTCTTGTTCGGCTCGGGGGACCCCTTCGCGATTCCCGCCGCACGCTTCAACAGAACCGCCGCCGGAGGCGTCTTGGTGATAAAGGTGTAGCTGCGATCCTGGTACACCGTGATGACGACCGGTATGATCAAGCCCTCCTGCCCCTGGGTCTTTCCGTTGAAGGCCTTGCAGAAGTCCATGATGTTGACGCCGTGCTGCCCCAGCGCCGGCCCCACGGGGGGTGCGGGAGTCGCCTTGCCGGCAGGAATCTGCAACTTGATCATCCCTATAACCTTCTTAGCCATTCGGTAATCCTCAATGAGCGAGCGCGACGGGCTCCGGCGTCGGAATCGTCGCGACCCGTCAAACTTTCTCGACCTGCACGAACTCCAGCTCGACCGGGGTGGCCCGGCCGAAAATGGTGACCATGACCTTCACCGTGCTCCGCTCGAGGATGACGTCCTCGACCACCCCCGAAAAGTTGGAGAAGGGCCCGTCGACGATCTTGACGGTCTCTCCCCTCTCGAAGACGAACTTCGGCTTGGGCTTTTCCCCCGCGCTGGACACGCGGTGGACAACCTCGTTCACCTCTTCGTCGGTCAGCGGGGTCGGCTTGTTCCCCTGGCTCACGAAACCGCTTACCTTGGGAGTGTTGCGGACCAGATGCCAAGTCTCATCGTTGAGTTCCATCTCCACCAGGATGTAGCCTGGAAAGAAGAGCTTCGAAGAGACAACCTTCTTGCCGCCCTTCATCTCCACCACGTCCTCGGTAGGGATCAGGATCTGACCGATCTTCTCCTGCAGGCCGTAGACCTGCACCCGGTTCATCAGCCCCTCAGCGACCTTCCGTTCGTATCCGGAATAGGTGTGGATGATATACCATTTCTTAAGCGAAGACCCGCCGGCGGAACTGTCCGTAATGACCGTATCTCCCAATTTGAAAATGCCCCAAAGCAGCCGTAGACGGATGCCCGACTACAAGAAGAACCGGATAATCCGGCCGATGATGACCTGCAACGCCGAATCGACCAGAAACAGGTAAATGCCGAAAAAGAAGACGGTCACCAGCACGACGATGGTCGTGCCGTAGATCTCCTTCCTGTTCGGCCACGTCACTTTCCTTAACTCCGACCGGACGTCGCCGGTGAAGCTCGAGACTCTGTTCGGAAGGTTCCGGATTCTTTCCAGCATTAGACCTCAGAGTTTTCCAGAGAGAAGCTGGCAGGCCAGGAGGGACTTGAACCCCCAACCCCCGGTTTTGGAGACCGGTGCTCTGCCAATTGAGCTACTGGCC
>CAYRCA010000673.1:0-2650 GCA_964422565.1 uncultured Acidobacteriota bacterium
ATCGAGAGCTTACCATGCCTATCAGGTTTCGAAAAATGAAGACCTCCACGGACGTGAAGGGGCTGGCACCGGAACTCTGATCCCCGGCACCGGTCGTTCGGATGATCATCGTGCCCAGGCTGCCGAGCTGGATGGAAAATATCCGTGCGCTGTCGTGATCCCGGTTCACAACGCCCTGGATGACGTGAAGGAATGCTTATCCTCGGTGGTCAGGCACCGTCGGGCCGCGGATCGGCTCATCCTGGTCGACGACGGGAGTGACCGCGAGTGCAAGGAGTACTTGAAGCGCTTCGCGGCTTCGTGCCCGGGCGCGACGCTCCTTCGGAACGAAGAGCCTACTGGGTATACGAGAGCCGTCAATAGAGGCCTACGTGCGGCCGAGGGAAGTCACGTGGTTCTGCTGAACAGTGACACGGTGGTGACGCCGGGATGGGTCGAGCGCCTGCTGGAGTGCGTTCACGAAGGCCCTGGTGCAGACGTGGTGGGTCCCGTCTCCAACGCCGCGAGTTGGCAATCGGTACCTGAAATCCTGGATGGGTCGGGAGATTGGGCGCTCAATCCCCTTCCACCGGGTTGGACTCCGGCCCGAATGGCTCACCTCGTCGATTCGATGTCCTTGCGAGCATTCCCTCGTCTTCCGCTGTTGAATGGGTTCTGCATGCTGATTACTCAAAGGGTGATCGACAGCCTGGGTGAGCTGGATGAAGACAACTTTCCTTTTGGCTATGGCGAAGAAAACGACTATTGTCTACGAGCTCGAGACGCAGGTCTTCGTCTTGCGGTGGCGGATCATGCCTACGTCTTCCACAAGAAGTCGAGGAGCTACACTCACGAACGACGGCGGGAGCTCGCGGCCCAGGGGTCTCGCGCCCTGCGAAAGAAGCATGGGAACGAGAAGGTAGACGAGGCGATCCGCGAGGTCCGCGCAGAGACTGAGCTTACCGCCCTCCGGGCGCGGTTACGAGATCGGCCGGGGGAGACCGTGGGGGGTGGGAGCCAAGTGAGCCGCGGGGAGCTTCAGTCCGTGCTCTACCTCCTACCCGTCCGGGGAGGCGGAGGCGGGACCCACTCCGTCGTGCAGCTTGTCATTGGGCTCCGGCGTCTAGGAGTCGATGCGAAGGCTGCGATCAAGGAGATCTATCGAGA
The DNA here is from genome assembly GCA_964422565.1 of uncultured Acidobacteriota bacterium. Lineage (GTDB taxonomy): Bacteria > Acidobacteriota > UBA6911 > RPQK01 > JAPXNP01 > CAYRCA01. The sequence goes on from CAYRCA010000673.1 coordinate 1,147, forward strand.
GGATTTCCGCCAGCACTATCCGCGCTTGGCCGAGTGGGAGGAGGTTTTCGAGGTTTACCGGGATCCGAGTCACCTGAGTCAGATTGTAGGAGGGTTCGATGTCGTTGTCGCCACCGTCTACCACTCTGTGAACCTTCTCTCCAGTCTTGCCCCGTGCCTTAGCAAGCTCCACGCTTACTTCATCCAGGACTACGAGCCGTACTTTTTTCCCCAGGACTCTCCGGCTCGACGCGAAGCGGAAGCCTCGTATACAAGGATGGATCGGGGAGTGCTGCTCGCGAAGACCCACTGGCTGTGCGATACGGTCCATCGCCTTCATGGGCGCGTGGTACACAAGGTGGTCGCGAGTTTGGATCACGACATCTACTACCCGCCGGAAGAAGTCGGGAAACCAGTAGGGAGGATCGTTCGGGTGGCCGCCATGGTTCGACCCGAGACCCCACGGCGGGCACCTGGAAGAACGATCCATGCACTGGAGCAGCTTCGAAGGAATGCGGGCGGCCAAGTCGACATCATCGTGTTTGGCGCTTCCACCAAGGAACTGACAGAGAATGCTCTGGAGCTTCCCGTGGGATTTGTCAATCGGGGACGCCTGATACGTGAAGAGGTCGCCGACCTCTTGCGGGATGCGGATATTTTCGTGGACCTGTCTGACTATCAGGCATTCGGCCGAACTGGCTTGGAGGCAATGGCCTGCGGTTGTGCAGTGGTCCTGCCAGCGCTCGGGGGTTGCTCCGAGTATGCCGTCGTAGAGGAGAATGCGGTTCTGGTCGATACCGGGGATCCGGCCGCGGTGGGTTTTGCGCTGGGAAGGCTCGTTCGAGATGAGGATTATCGGAGAAAGCTCCAACTCGCAGCCGTTCGTACGGCTACCGCGTATACCATCGATGAGGCCGCCCGCAGTCATATGGAGCTTTTCGAGCGGGGGCTCAGAAGACGCAAAGCCCTCGAACAGCCGGCCCCGATGCATAGATCGCGGCGCGTTTTCCCGGCCTGCCAAGGGGGAACGCTGTTCATCGGCGGAATTCGCGGGAACGCCTTTCGATATCGGGTAACTAACTCCGTGGAAGCTTTCGTTGTTGCAGGGGAGGCCGTGGACCAGTGTTTGCTCAGTGACATCGGGGACTTGGAGCGCGAACGCATTCAAGCTGGTGCTTACGCCAACATCGTAATTCATCGGGTTTCGGAAGGTCCGGATACTAGCCTCTTACTCGAGAGGGCGCGTGAAGCCGGAACGCTAGTGATCGGCGATTTCGATGACGCTGTGTTTCACGAGTCCTTCGCGAAGCTCCTGGTCGCCGTTGGGCTGGCCTTCGCCTATGGCGTGATCCATGCGCTCGGTCCAGGCCACGGCAAGCTGGTGGTGGTCTCGTATTTCCTTGCGCGCGACGCGCAGATCGGCCGCGGCCTGCTGATGGGCCTCCAGATCGCGGTGATGCACGTGCTCTCGGCGATGGTGGTGGTGGCGCTCGCCGACCTTTTGCTCCGCCAGGCGTTCGGCGGG
>CAYRCA010000674.1:0-2649 GCA_964422565.1 uncultured Acidobacteriota bacterium
GCACCCTTGGGCGGGAACCCGGAAGGTGGTCCTGAAAGGCGCCGGAGTGACGGCACAACCTCTGATCGAAAAGATGATGTCATGTTTTAGATCAAGAAAACTTGACGCTTCGTTCTCCAAACCGCATACTCGTGGTATGGCAAACAGAGCTGGGTATTCCGGTAACACGTCGGTCATGGCGGTTGTTCGACGCCGGATCAGGAAAGGCGGGGAACGTCTGTGGCGGCACGAGGATTTCAAAGACCTGCCCTCCGCCGCCGTCGCACAGGCCCTGTCACGGTTGAAGCGTGAGGGGCTCATCGACCGTCTCGCCAAAGGCACGTACTACCGGCCCCGAAAGACCGTCTTCGGCAAGAGCTTACCCAGCCCGCGCAGTATCGGAAAACTTGCGTCGCGTCGCAAACCTGTTTTTCCCTCCGGGGTAACCGCCGCTAATCTCCTCGGTTTCACGACCCAGACGGCACGGCGCGGCGAAGTCTCCACCAGCGCCCTCAGTCTTCCCCGAAAGCTCATCGGCCCGGATACCGTGGTCCGCACCCGGCGGCCGGAAGCGTGGAAGAAGCTCTCCGGCCGGGATGCGGCACTTCTCGAGTTTCTCCGCACAGCCGGCAATACAAGCGAGCTATCGCCGGAAGATACGATCCGGAGGACGCTGCTCCTTCTCTCTCGGGAAGGCCGCCTTGACAGATTGCTCAAGGTAGCCGACTCCGAACCTCCACGGGTTCGCGCCATGCTGGGCGCCCTGGGCGAGGAACTGGGAGCGCGGCCGGCAACGCTGCGCCGTTTGCGCGATTCCCTGAATCCGCTTTCCCGATTCGACTTCGGCCGGTTGAGCGGACTTCCCCATGCAAAGCGCTGGCAGGCGAAGGAGCCGGTTGAGGAATGAAGCTCTTCGAGCATCCCGAATTTGAACAGGCGTTATTGCGGACTGCCGACCACTTCCGTGAACCGGGGTTGCGCCCGGCCGTGATCGAGAAGGACTACTACGTCACCGAGGCCCTCCGGGTCATCGCGACGACGGCTGGAGACAAAGTCATTCTCAAAGGGGGCACCAGTCTGTCCAAAGGGTGGAACCTAATCCAAAGGTTTTCCGAAGATCTCGACATCTTCCTCGACCCGGATTCATTCAGTCCACCTTTAAGTAAGCGCGCCGTTGACCGGGAGCTGAAGAGACTCCGCGATGCCATCTGTGATCATGGTGCCTTCACCCGCATTCCCGAAGAAGGACGGACCATCGGCGGGTTTGGACGGACCGACCGCTTCTCATATCCCCAGCGACTCGGGGGTCCAGGTGAGGTCGCCAACCGTGTATGTGTTGAAGCCGGCGCGGCAAGTGGCCGCGAGCCGACCGAAGTCGTCGAACTGAGTTCATACCTCAGCCGGTTTCTTCGCGAGAAGGGGGTGTCGTTGGAGGCTGAAGATGAGGCGACGTTCCCCATGCATCTCCTTCACTTCCGTCGAACGTTTGTCGAGAAAATGTTTGCAATCCATGGCAAGGTTGAATTGCTCAAGCGTGATGGCCGGGCGCTGGGCAGTTATGCGAGGCATTACTACGATTTGTTCCAGCTCGCCGCGCTGGAACCGGTTCTTGCCATGCTGCGGTCCCAGGAATATTCAGACATTAAATCGGATTACGATCGAATCAGCCGGGCTCACTTCTCCCGCAGCTATTTTCAGCCCGACGGCTTGAGCTTCGCAAACAGCGATGCTCTCTTTCCCAAGACCGACCTGGAGGCGGCGATTGCACACGAGTACGAGATCCAGTGTCGGCTGCTGTGCTTCGGCTCGTACCCGTCGTGGCGTGAAGTCCAAGCCCGGCTTCTCGAAATCAAGGATCTCCTGTAAGCCGCCTTCGTTTCGTTGTCATTGCCTAAGTCTGCTCATGTCCCAGTCCTTCCAGTCCGCCCAGGATCAGGTCGGCGGCCTTCTGCGCCTGGGCTGCGGCGATGACGATCAGTTTCTTGTCGTCGCGCAGACGATTCAGCCAGCCGTTGATATAAGCCGCGCTCTGATCGAGCGTGCCCGGGGAGATGCCGGCTTCGCCGCAGAGGAAAGCGGAGGTCAGTTCGGCGACCAGCTCCTCCTGAGAGTAGCTTTCGCTGCCGAACATCGCGTGATCGTCCGGGCTGAATCGCGCCAGCCGTGACGGGTGACCCGTCCAATGGGCGGCCTCATGATAGAGCGTCCCGTAGAACGATTCGGAGGAGTTGAACCGCTCGGGATCCGGCATTCCGATCCGGTCGCGAGCCGGACTGTAGTACGCCGCCTGCTTGCCGTACTCGATCACCGGCGGGTTCGGCATGGAATCGATGATCCGGGCCGCCCGCTCGATCGGCGTGAACTCGGTCGCGTTCTCGACAGTGGGGATCTTCTCGGCGGGGATCCCTTCGGTCTGCTCGAGATTGAACACCGACCAGTAACGGGCGACCACTCGAGTGCGAGTTTCGACCTCGCCGGTCTCCTCGTCTTCGCGATCCTTCGCGTAGACCTTCCAGAACAGCACCGGAGTGGACTTCTCGCCGCGCCGGACGTGACCGCCGAGCCGCTTGGCCTGGTTGAAGGTCAACCAGTAGGGGCTGGAATGACCGGCGAGAGTCAGCGTCAGCACGTTGATCCCGCGATACCGCCAGCCCTCGATGTTCCGCGGCC
>CAYRCA010000675.1:0-1344 GCA_964422565.1 uncultured Acidobacteriota bacterium
CTGCCAGCGGAAACCTACAGCGAATCTGCCCCATCCAGCTCCTCCTTCCGTGAGGGGTAGCTTATCTTAGCCATCGACATATCACGTGTGACGTGACGCTGACTTAGTAATTGCAGCCCTCGCATTGGGCCAGCCGTACACCAGGAAGGGCGTTCGCTTAGATACCCAAGTACCCTCATTGGCTTTCCATGGTCTCCCGAGTCATACATAGATATATACTGGCCCGGTGTACGCCATAGAACGAGCCCATGGAGGACTGACCGGACGACGAGACTTCCAACCGGGCATAAGCAATGAGCGTAGACTCTGCAGCGGCAGGAGCGCTAAACGACCAGACAAAAACGACAAACAGAAGCCCTAACCTCATCGGGCACCTCCCTCAGTTGTGTTGTCCCTTTTTATCCTCGAAAGAAGGAAGGACCTCCATCGCCCAGTCGGGGGCAGGCCAAACGGTCAGCGAGATCCCGAGACGCACAATCCGATCCAGATAATCTCGATCGAGCACGCGCGGGTCCACCCCCTCCTCCTCGAGAGCCGAGAGCAATTCCAAGTTTCCCCCACATGCTCTTCGATCGGGCGGCCCTCGGCGTTGTATTGCCGCGTCACAAGGATGTTCGCCGATCAACTCGCAGGCCGACGCTCTTCTTTGTCGGCGGAATCCGGGGAATCCGGGCAAGTCCGCGTGGACAGGGTCGGAAGCGAGCTCCGCCGACTCTAGGTTCGGGGAGCCACCCTCAATCAGCGGACTCCGCAAGCCCGTGCCGCGAAAAAGGATCGGGCACCGGCGGCGCACGGGCCACTGAAAAGCGCGGACCGGCTCACGCCTTCTCCGTCATGGTTTCCCACAGACCCATGACGTTGCTTTCCGAGTCACGGAAGTAGGCGTAGTACCCCATGTCGGGAACCTCGCCCTTGGGAACCAGGAGTTTTCCACCGGCGGCCTCGATTTTCGGAATATGCTCGTCGATGGAGGGAACCTCGATCGTGATGACCGGGTTTTGCATCGGCCCTTCTTTCTTGAAGAGTCCGCCGTTGATGCCGCCCTTCTCCACGTGCATGAATTGGTCGTCCACGGGCGATGTGATCGCGAATGTGTATACGTCCTCCTGGAACGGCATATCCCGCAACTGCCAGTCAAACACCGCGGCATAGAATTTCTTGGCCCGCTCGCGGTCTTCGGTCGGAATCTCGAAATGCACGACCTTGTTCATGATACTACGCCTCCTGTCATGGATTCTCCGTTTCGCAACGGTTTCCGGCTGTTGAGTACAAACTCGGGAATTCGACGCCCATCGTACGACAACGGCGGGGTGGCGACAAGAAGAGCAACGGGAATCGAGCCGA
>CAYRCA010000675.1:1354-2647 GCA_964422565.1 uncultured Acidobacteriota bacterium
GCCGACGCCAACAGCCCTCCCGTTTGGCGGCGGGCGGGCAGGGCCTGATCAATTTTCCGCTTGCGGGAGGCTCGGGGGAGGTGTAGAGATGATCCGGGAGGCATCAGCCCGGAGAGGAGTAGAGAGATGAAGGAACAGACGAAGGGAACACGCCGGGACCGGGTGACGCGCCGTCGGTTTGTCGGCGGGGTCCTGGCGGCCGGAGCGGCGGTCGCGGGCGCACCGGCGCTACTGCGGGGCCGGAATCTGAACAACAAGCTGGATATCGCGTTTATCGGCGCCGGCGGGCGCGGCAACGCGAACATCAGACAACTCACCATCGTCCCCGGCGAAGAGCGCAGGGGACGTCCGCCGGAGCCGGGAGCAGGCCCGCATCCGGACGAAAACGTCGTCGTCCTGTGCGATATCGACCAGAACTATACTCGACGCGGCTTCCGAAAGATTCCCTCAGGCGAAGACATACAGGGACTTCCGCCGGATGTTCGACAGCCCGGACGATTTCGACGCCGTCGTGATCTCCAGCGCCGAGCAGACGCATGCCGTTGCCGCCTACCTGGCACTCACGCACGGCAAACACCTCTACTGCGAGAAGCCGCTCTGCTACAACATCTGGGAAACCCGCCTCATCCGCGAAACAGGCGCGAAATACCCGCACCTGTCGACCCAGATGGGCAACCAGGGGCATGCTTCCGAGATCCGGCGAACGATCCGGGAGATCCTCGATACCGACGTGATCGGACCGGTGCGGGAAGTCCACGTTTGGGCGAGTCGCGCATGGGGCCTCCAGGACGCCGCGTCCGCCGAGAAATTCGACCAGCCTCACGGTTTCCACAACGGCGTTCAGATCGTGGACCGGTTCAAGGAGGAAATGCCGATTCCGGCGCATCTAGACTGGGATCTTTGGCTGGGACCGGCGCCCGAACGCCCCTACCACGCGACCTACTTTCCCGGCCCTCGATGGTACCGGTGGTGGGATTTCGCTAACGGCACAATGAGCGACCTGGGCAGTCACGACAACGACGTCCCCTACACGGTGCTGGACCTCTGGCGACCCGACGGGAACGGTGGAAAAGCGTTGGCCCCCCTTACGATCGAAGCGGTTTCGCACAATGTGCCCGTGGCGCACAAGGAATTGGCGCCCGCCACGCTGAAGGCGACGTTCGAGTATCCGGCGGTGGGCTCCCAGCCGGCGCTCAAGCTGGTCTGGCACCAGGGGGACAGCAAACCGCCGGGGTGGGTTGAAGAATGGGGCGGCCGCTCCCAGTTGTTCATTGGCGAAAACGGCATGCTGAT
>CAYRCA010000676.1:0-2637 GCA_964422565.1 uncultured Acidobacteriota bacterium
GGCCTATATGGCGGTCGAAGTCAAGTTGGTTGGCTGGTTGCCTGGTTGCCTGGTTGTGTTGCGTCCCGGCGTTTCGAGTTTCGGCTTTCGGGCTTCGGGGCGCAAGCGTCCAGCACCGCGCGACCGCGGAACGCCCAGACCCAAGAACCGACACCCGAAACCCCGAAACCTCGGATTCCACGGCTGACCCCGCCCCACCCGGACTTGGTTCGAGGGCGGCGATTCGTCTAACATGCTGTCTCAGTGATCGCCGAGGTGAGCGCCTTCAGACTGGAGTATGAGGAGAAGCGCCGCCGACTCGAGGCGGAGGTCCTCGCCGGAGGCGATGTCGACCGGTTCCTGGAAGGCCACTCCGACTTGGTCGACGCCCTCGTCGCCCGGCTGGCGGAACCCTTTCTCCGCGACCATGAGTTCTGTGTCCTGGCCACCGCGGGTTATGGTCGCCGGGAGCAGTTTCCCCACTCGGACGTCGATCTGTTGGTGGTCCATGATTTCCCCCGGCCGGAGACGGCGGAGCGGGTGGTCGGACCGTTTCTCAACCGCCTGTGGGACACGCGTCTGGCTTTGGGCCACCAGGTGTGGAGTTTTGCCGACCTCGACGGCTTGAGGCTGGACGACTTCGAGTTCGTCCTGGCCCTGTTCAACTGCCGTCCGGTCGCCGGCGCCGAGAATCCGGGACGCCGGGTCGTGGAAGAAATCCTGCCCCGGTTCATCGAGGAGAACCGAGAAGCGCTTATCGACTTGGGCGTCGCCGCCACGCGCGGACGACACGAGCGTTTCAACCACACCATCTACCAGTTGGAGCCGGATCTCAAGGAAGCCCCCGGGGCGCTACGGGATCACCTGGCGGCAACCTGGCTTCAGCGTCTGGCGGGGGAACCGGACCATCTCCCCTGCACCGCCTCAGAGATTCGGAGCGCCCACCGCTTTGTCAAGCGGCTGCGCGTTCTGCTCCACCTGCGGCACGGGCGCTCGGACGACCGGCTGACCCACCGCATGCAGGAGAAACTGGCGCCCCACATGGGGTTCGCCGGCGTGAAGACCCGGAGCGGGGTCGAGTCTCTGATGAAGGAGTACTTTCTGAACGCGCGCGTGCTGGCCGGTTATTGCGGGGCCATGCTCCAGTCCGCCCGCCCGGGGGAGGCACGGAAGCCCCTGTCCCGGGAAGAACTGCCCCCCCTGGTGTCGATGGAGGCCCTGCTGGAGGCTTTCGGCCGCTCCCTGGACCAAGGTCGTCCCCTTTCGGCGTCGGCGCGAACCGCCGTGGTCGACAGCCTGTCCGCCCTCTCGGAGAAACTTCGCTATCCGACGCTGCGGGATCCGGTGATGGATCTGTTCCGCCCCCGGGAGGGACTCTACCGCGTTCTGTCCGACCTTTACGAACTGGGGGTGCTGGAGCTGCTCTTTCCCGAGTTCGGCACCATCAAGGCCAGAATGATCCGGGACTTCTACCACAAGTACACGGTCGACGAGCACACGCTGATCGCCATCAAGAGCATCGAGGATCTGGTGGCGGGTGACGGAGATCCCCGGTTCGCCACGATTCTGAGGGATACCGTCACTCCCTCCCAGCTGATTCTGGCCTTGCTGCTGCACGACGTGAGGAAGGGCCGGGGAGGCAACCACACGGATGAGAGCGCCCGCATGGCGGCGCGGGCCATGCGCCGGTTTCGATTCGAGCGGGAGGAGATCAACACGGTCGTGCTGGTGATCCGGAACCATCTGGCCATGTCGACGGCCATCTTTCGGCGCGATATCGAGGATGACGAGGTCGTCAGACGGTTCGCCGATCTGGTGGAAGATCCGGAGCAACTGCGGCTGCTGACCCTTCTGACCTACGCCGACATCAAGGCGGTCGGCCCGGGCACCCTCAATGACTGGAAAAAGGACCTTCTGTGGCAGCTCTACCTGGAGACCTATCGCAAGCTGACCCTGGAGTTCGGCGAGGAGCGAATCGAGGAGGAGGACGTGGAGGACCGGCTCCTGCGCGGGTTGGAGGCGGATCTGGATCCCTGCGGTTTCGAGCGCTTTCTGGAGGGGTTTCCCATCCGCTACCTGCGAACCACCCCGCCCCACGAGATCTACGAGCACTATCGGATGTCGACCCGCGTCAGCGCGGAAAACCCCGTGGAGATCTCTCTGCAGCGGCGTCGGACCTTCCACGAGTTGTGCGTGATCGCGCCGGATCGGTCCCGACTCTTCGCCAAGATCGTGGGCTTGCTGTCCTACTTTGAGATGAATATTCTGCGCGGCTTCGGCTTCGCCAACCGACGCCAGACGATTCTCGACATCTTCCAGTTTGCCGATGAGCGGCGGATCTTTCGCCATTCCGAGGAAAGGGAGCGGTTCCGGACCCTTCTGAGAAAGGCGATAAGGGACGAGATTTCAGTGCGGAAGCTGCTTCAGGGCAAGGAGGAGAGCGTCCTTTTCCGCCGTACTCCGCCCCGCTTCGAGCCGACCCTCTACTTCGAGGACGAGTTTTCCGATCGCTTCACCATCCTGGAAATCATCGCTCCCGACGCCCTGGGATTGCTGTACCGCATCAGCGGCGAGATCGCCCGGCTGGAGTGCGACATCGATCTCGCCCTGGGATTGCTGTACCGCATCAGCGGCGAGATCGCCCGGCTGGAGTGCGAC
>CAYRCA010000677.1:0-2636 GCA_964422565.1 uncultured Acidobacteriota bacterium
ACCAAATCGTCGTGGCCGGACACCGGGAGGCGGTGGCGCGAGTCTCCGCTCTGGCGAGCGAGAGAGGAGCGAAGCGGGCGGTTCTCCTGCCGGTAAGCGCCCCGTTTCACTGCGCCCTCATGGCGCCGGCCGCGGAACGGATGCGACCGCTCCTCGAGGAGGTCCGATTCGGCGAGCCGAGATGTCCTCTGGTCAATAACGTGGACGCCGCCCGGGTGTCCTCGGGTGGTGTAGCCCGGGACGGTCTCGTCCGGCAGATCTCCTCGATGGTTCGTTGGGCACGGAGTGTTGAAGTGATGCGGGAGTCGGGTGTGGAGGAGTATGTGGAGGTTGGGCCGGGACGAGTCCTCTGCGGCCTGATTCGGCGCCTGGCCCCCGAAGCCAGGCTGTCGGCCGTGGAGAAGCCCGGCCAGTTGGAGGAGTATGTTCGATCTCAATGAGCAGGTTGCTCTGATTACGGGAGCGGCTCGCGGCATCGGCCGGCATATCGCCGACCTCATGGGTCGGGCCGGCGCCCGGGTCGTCCTGTCCGATTTCGCCGAGTGGGAGAGCGAACTCGAACCGCTGGACGACTCGCGGTGGGGAGTCCAACTGGACGTGACCCGCGGCGAGCGGGTGGCGGCCGTTGTCTCCCAGATCGTGGAACGTTTGGGTAGAATCGATATTCTGGTGAATAACGCCGGGATCACCCGGGACGGTCTCCTGGTCCGGATGAAGGAGGAGGACTGGCGGAAGGTTCTGGCCACCAATCTGGACGGAGTCTATCTGACCACGCGCGAAGTGGTCCCACGAATGATGCGGCAACGGTACGGCCGCATCATCAACATCAGTTCCGTGGTTGGACAGATGGGCAATGCCGGACAAGCCAACTATGTGGCCAGCAAGGCCGGCGTGGTGGGGTTTACGAAGGCGGTTGCCCGGGAGGTGGCTTCACGAAACATCACGGTGAATGCCGTCGCCCCCGGTTATATTGATACGGCAATGACGGAGGCGCTGGCTGAAAAGGCTCGGCGGGACCTGCTTGGAATGGTACCCCTGGGTCGCATCGGAACCGTCGACGATGTGGCTCATGGAGTGCTCTTCCTGGCCTCCAGAGAGGCTGGATATATTACGGGTCATGTGCTAAACGTTAACGGCGGTATGTACATGTAGAGTTCCCTAACACTACGGGTTTTGGAGGAGATAATGGCTTCGAGTGTGGAAGAAAAAGTCAAGGCGACCATCGTGGACCAATTGGGTGTAAATGAATCGGACGTGACCGCGGACGCGCACTTTGTGGATGATCTGGGAGCCGACTCCCTCGATACTGTTGAGCTGGTTATGAAATTCGAGGAGGACTTCGATATCGAGATTCCCGATGAGGATGCGGAGAAGATCCAGACCGTCCAGGATGCGATTGACTACATTAAGGCCCATAAGAACTAGGGCGGGAGTCGGCGGTCTTGAAGAGACGAGTGGTTGTGACCGGGGTGGGCATTGTGTCCCCATTGGGATTGGAGACTGAAACCACCTGGCGGGGACTGCTGGCGGGAAAGAGCGGCATCGCTCTCATCTCGCGGTTTGATACTTCCGATTTCCCCTCGAAAATCGCCGGGGAGGTTAAGGGTTTCGATCCCTTGACCTACATCGACCGAAAGAACTCTCGTAAGATGGACCGCTTCATTGCCTTCGCGGTCGTGGCGGCCGACGAGGCCTTCCGGATGTCGGGCCTGACCGTCGAGGACGGCAACCGACATCGGGTCGGGGTGTTCATCGGTTCGGGGATCGGCGGATTCGAGACGATCGAGCGGGAGCACGAGCGTTTTCTGCGGGAGGGTCCCCGGAAGATTTCGCCCTTCTTCATACCGGCCAGCATCATCAACGAGGCCGCCGGCCATGTGTCGATCCGACTCCGGGCCGGCGGGCCGAACTCCGCCACGTGCACCGCCTGCGCCGCCGGTTGTCACGCCATTGGCGACTCGTTCAAGATCGTGGAGAGGGGCGACGCCGACGTGATGGTCGCCGGGGGCTCGGAGGCCGCGATCACTCCCATGGGAGTGGGCGGCTTCTCGGCCCTGAAGGCGTTGTCGACCCGGAACGACGAGCCGGAAAGGGCCAGTCGGCCCTTCGATCGCGATCGCGACGGTTTCGTCGTCGGCGAGGGGGCCGGAATCCTCATTCTCGAGGAACTGGGTCACGCCCGACGACGCGGCGCCGACATTCTGGCTGAGATCGTGGGATACGGCACCAGCGGAGACGCGTACCACATCACCCTTCCCCCCGAGGACGGCGGCGGCGCCTTCCGCGCGATGAAGGCGGCTCTGGACGATGCGGGAATCAGCCCGGAAGAGGTGGAGTACGTCAACGCGCACGGGACCAGCACGCCGCCCAACGATCGTATCGAAACCCTCGCCATCAAACAGCTGTTCGGCGACCATGCCCGCCGGGTGGCGATCAGTTCCACCAAATCCATGACCGGTCACCTCCTGGGAGCGGCGGGAGGCCTCGAGGCGGGGGTCACCGTTTTCTCCGTCCGGCATCAGAGGATTCCGCCAACCGTCAACCTGGATAACCCCGACCCCGACTGCGACCTCGACTACGTCCCCGACACGGCGAGGTCGATCGACATCCGGTACGCCCTGTCGAATTCCTTCGGA
>CAYRCA010000678.1:0-2635 GCA_964422565.1 uncultured Acidobacteriota bacterium
GGCGACTACGGGTTCAGATGCTTCAAGGCATCCGGCATGCGCACTATCTTCTCGTGATTCAGGAGATAGCCGTATCAGTGAATCGTTTCGGATCGCCACCTTCCCGGCGCGCAACTCAGGAAAAGCCGCGGCGCTCTTTGCGTCTACCTTGTTTACAATGTTGCCGGCTGGCGATTTGAATGCCAGGGCTTTGCTGAGCCGACGATCGGAGGCTATTTTCCATGAAGCGAAGAATCAGCCCGTTGTTAACCGCCATTCTCGTCCTGACGGTCGTTCCGGCGACGATCCAGGCGATCCCTTCAAGCACTCCGGCAGCAGTCGAGATCACCACCGCCGAACACGAGGGCCGCCCGCAGTTCAAGATCACGACTCCCGGCGCGACCTGGTTTTACGACCGGGCCGGGGGCGGATTCTCGCGCCTTATCGACCCGGACGGGCGCGACTGGATTGCTTTCAGCAAGGACCCCCTTTCCACCTTCCCGGACAGCGCCGCCGCCGGTTTTCGCGGACTGGGAAATCTGGTTTTCGGCCGCGAAAATCCCGACGCCGGGGCGGGACATCCCGGCTTTGACAAGTGCGAGTCCAGCCTCGTCGCCGCTAACGTGATCCGCACCGTGAGCCGGTCGGGACGATGGGCCTGGACTTGGACCTTCACCGAAACGGAGGCTCATTTTCGCATGGAGCGGGTGGACCCGGAGCATCCGTGGTGGTTTCTCTACGAGGGACCCATCGGGGGGCGCTGGTCGCCGCGGACCCATTTCTGGGGGACCGATCTGGGCGGGCCCCGGCGTGACGTGCCGGACATCGAGAACCAGCATTTCGGCAATTGGCAATGGGCTTACTTCGGGGACGACGCCAGTCCCAGAGTGTTCTGCGTGGCCCGGCGGCAGCCCGACAACTTACCCGACACCTTTTGGTATTTGGGAAACGCCAGAGGCGGTGCCGTGGATTCTCCCGACGGCATGGTGGTCTTCGGACTGGGACGAGGACCGGGCACCGCTCCCCAATTCCGGGAGGCCGGGGTGGAGATTGTTGCGGGCTTCGTCGAGAAGAGGCCAGTGGATACGAGCGACCACGAAGCGTTGGCCGCCGTCATCGAGTCCGAGCTGAAACGACGGTCGATGCCGCGGTAATTTTCAGCCGCTTTGAAAGAGGGAAGATACCATGCGGATTTGCGCTTTCCTTCGGTTGCCGCTCATGCTGTCGATCGTGCCGGGCGTCTCCTGCGCGGTTCCAGATGACGAAAAGCAGACAAGTATCGGACTGTGGGGCCGCTTCGAGGCCGAGGTCACCAACACGCTTCCCTATGCGGATCCCTACAAGGAAGTACGACTGGATGTCATATACACGAGACCCGATGGCGAGGAGGTTGCTTTTTGGGGCTTCTACGACGGCGGCGACACCTGGCGGATCCGTTTCATGCCCCAGCAGACGGGTGTGTGGCGATACCGGGCGGCATTTTCCGACGGGACGCCCGGCTCGAACGGGGAGTTTCGAGTCGAGGATTCGTCCTTGCCCGGGATGCTGACCGTCAACCCTGCCAATCCGCTCTGGTTTAGCATCGGTGACAGCCCGGTGCTTTTGCGGGGGTTGCATGTCGGCGACCGCTTCTTCGCCGCCAACTGGCCGGAAGAGAAGCGTACGGCTTTTCTCGATTGGGTGGACCAGCAGGGCTACAATCTTCTTTCGATCGCCAGCCACTATCTGAACCGGGATGTGGACGGCCGGGGCCGCGGTTGGGAGACGCCCCGGCTATGGCCGCTGAGCGCCCATGAGTTTCGAAGGCTGGAGCGCCTGCTGGACGAGTTGGCAGAACGTCGGATTTGTGTTTATCCGTTCGCCGGGTTCTTTGGCCAGAGTTCCAATTACCCGACCGATCCGGCGGAGCAGGAGCTTTTCGTGCGGTATACACTGGCGCGCATCGGCCCCTTTTGGAATATTCTGCTGAACGTCGCCGGCCCTGAGCCGAATCTTCGCGAGGGCTGGATGCCCGCGGCGGACGTCGAGCGGTTGGGCCGTCTCATCCGCGACCTGGATGTTTTCGGCCACCCCCTCTCGGTCCATAACGCCACGGGTGACGATCCTTACCGCGACTCCGATTGGAGTACTTTCGGGACGCTGCAGGGTCCCAAGACGCGGAAGCGGGCGGAATTGAGCGAGGGACTGTTGCGCAACCAGCATTCCGCCAAACCGTTGCTGGCTCAGGAAACCCTTTGGCCGGGCAACAAGTACCATCCTCCCTATACCGAGGACGACCTGCGGAAAAATGCCTTCGTGATCCAGATGTCGGCGGCGACCCTGGTCTACGGAGACTTTGCGGGCGACTCCTCGAGCGGGTTCTCGGGAACCATGGAACCGGAGGACCGGCAACAACGGCGGCACGATATTGTCAAATCGGTATGGGATTTTTTCGTGGGGCAGCCCTTTTATGAGATGCGACCCCGGCAGGATCTTGTGACCAGCGGTTACTGCCTCGCCTGGCCGGGCCGTGAATATCTTCTCTACCTCGAGGAAGGCGGTACCGTGAGCGTGCAGGTCGAGCCGGGTGCGTACCAGGTCACCTGGATCAACGCCCGCGACCCTTCGCACCGTCGCGCCGACGGCTCGACCGAAACCGCCCAGGAACTCCAGGCCC
>CAYRCA010000679.1:0-1093 GCA_964422565.1 uncultured Acidobacteriota bacterium
CAGGGGGTCAAGCTGACGGCGAGAAATCGCTGTCTCTGTGGGGAACTGACTGCCGAACCTACGAGGTCACGGTGCAACGGGGTGCAACCCATTGCGATCCAGAATGACTCGCCAGGATCCGGAGTCATGCCGTGTCACCCCGCATCGCTTTCGCCAGTGTGTCCCTGAGCGCCGCCACCCCATAAGGTTTGCCCAGGAAGGCCTGGGGCTGTTCGCGATGTCCGCTTCCCCCGACATGGGCCTCGGCAGAGCCGCTGACCAGGATCACCGGGATGCCGGGCGCGAGCCGCCGCAGGACCTCGAGGATCTCCCAGCCGTTCATGCGGGGCATAGTGAGGTTGCACAGGACACAGCGGATCTCGTCCCGGTGTCGCCGGAACACCTTCACGGCCTCGACGCCGTCCCGAGCTTCAAGGACCGTCATGCCCAGGCGCGTGAGCATGGTCGTGGCCATCTTGCGCACCGTCTCCTCGTCCTCGACCAGCAACACCGTGCCGCTCTCCAGGGTTACCGTGGTTTCAGGCTCCCGAGCCCTCGGACGGGAAACAGGGACACTCGACAGCGGCAGGTAGACGCGGAAGACGCTCCCCCGACCCGGCTTGCTCTCCACCGTGACGCAGCCATCGTGGCCCCTCACTCCGCCCAGCGCCAGAGGAAGTCCCAAGCCCCGGCCCGTGAACCTGGTCGAGTAAAACGGTTCGAAGATCCTTTCGATATCGGTTTCCGCGATGCCGCAGCCATCGTCCCTCACTTCCAGGCAGGCATAGTCGGTCGTCTCGGGCTGAAACTCGCCAGGGAAACGGTGGACGGCGGGGATGTCCGCCGGGGAGGATTTCCCGACGCTCACGGAAATGGCGCCCCGCCGATCACCCATGGCTTCCCGGGCGTTGGCGACCAGGCTGCCCAGGATCAGCCGGATCTGGTCGGCATTCGCACTGACGGCCGGACCCGGGGAGGGCAAAACGGCTTCGAAGGTTATGTTGTCAGGCATGCCGGCCCGCAGCGCGGGCAGGCATTGGCGGCAGGCTTCGGAAAGGTCCAGAGGCTCGCGCCGGACGGTCGACTGTCCCAGGTAGGCCAACATCAGTCCGCC
>CAYRCA010000679.1:1103-2624 GCA_964422565.1 uncultured Acidobacteriota bacterium
CCAGCGACCGGTCACACCGCCGCAGTTCTGGCAGACAAAGACGGAGCCGCGGCGGGCCGCGCTCATGGCTCCGGTTAAGTTCTCTGCGGGACCGGTGTCGTGGGGAAGATCCCCCATGGCCAGTTCCAAGTTCCCCATCACGACGGTGAGCAGGTTATTGTAATGATGGGCGACGGCCCCTGCCATCCGCCCGAGGCTCTCGGCCTTCTGGAGCTGGCGGAGTTGATCCTCCGCCCGCTTGCGTTCGGATATGTCGCTCATCACGATGCGGCAGATGGGCGCGCCGCCCTCATCCCGTGCGACGGTCGCTTCCAGCCGCGCCCAAAATGGCGTGCCGTCCTTTTTCACCACCCGCAACTCGCGCGCCTGGGGCTCACCGGATTCTAGAAGCTGTTTGCGGAGGCGGTAGTAGGTGTCTTGCTCCCCTGCGAAAATGAATCGGCTGAGCAACTGCCCGACCAGAGCACCCCGGTCGATGCCCAGCAGGGTCGCGGCGGTCAGGTTGGCCTCCAGGATCAGCCCCGTCTCGGAAAGGGTACAGTAGCCGACCGGTGCCAGGTCGTACAGGTCGAAGTACCGCGCCCGTGAAGCGTCCAGTTCCAACTGGGCCCGGCGCAGTTCTTCGTTCTGCATCTCCAGCTGTATCTGATGCACCCGCAACTCGTGGAGCGTCTGTCGTGTTTCTTCGGGTGACAGGACATCGAGGTTCTCCGGCGACCGGGTCTCTCTTTCCCGGGCCAACTTTTCAGCCCGTCTTCGCAGTTCGGCGGCCTCGCCGGGTCGGGCATCGCTTCTGGTCATCGCGCACCTTCTGAATGGTTCGCCGACGCCTCCTCCGCGGACGTGTCCGCCGGGTCCTGACGCCGGCGGGCGCTGATATCCTCAATCGCCAGGAGGATCAACTCGGACTGGCCCGACTCGCTGAAGATGCGGCGGGAGTTGATTCGCATGGTGCGCCACCCGATCCCTTCAAATTCATGCGCTACTTCAAAATCATTGAACGCTGCATTTTGGGTAAGAACCGCATCCAGTAGATCACGCAAGGCCGGGATGTCCCACTGGCGGTTGCCCAAATCGTACAGCAATCGTCCCAGCGTGGCGTCTGGAGTCACCCGGAAGGTGCTGTAAAAGGAGCGGTTAGCCGAGGTCACCCGCAAGTCGGCATACAGCACCAGCAGCGGTTCGCGCACCGTAGCTACAATAGCCTCGGACAACCGGGTCTGCGCCCCGCCCAGAGCCTTCTCCAGTTGCTTGCGCTGGGTGATGTCACTGAAGGTGATCACTGCTCCCTGGATTACGTTGTCGAGGGTCCGGTAGGGCAGGATGCGCATGGTATACCATGCGCCGGCCCGGGTCCGCACTTCCAACTCCTTGGGAACCAGGGTATCCAGCACCGCCTGCGTGTCCGCCACGAGATTGTCGTAATTCGCCAGGTTGGAGACGATGTGGCCTACGGGTCTTCCTATATCGCTGTGAATCAGATTGATGATCCTGGTGACGGTGGGGGTGAATCGCAGGATG
>CAYRCA010000680.1:0-2619 GCA_964422565.1 uncultured Acidobacteriota bacterium
GGCACGGCCACGGACGATGAAACGAGGGAAAGGGGAAGGGTCATGATCCGGAGAACATACATTCGGAAAGTTGAAGACCGGCTTGAGTGGCTCGAAGACGACATCGATCATCTTCGGAAGCGGATGGCGACACCGATCAGCGACTTCAGGGAGCGGATCGACCAGGAAATCCGGGATCTCCGGGTGAAGGCGGAGGCGGTAAAGAAGAGCATCCGTGCCGTCGAGGCCGCCGGGGCGTCAAATTGGGGACACCTGAAGAACGCCGTGGAGGAAGGGCTCAAGGAGCTGGGGCAGGCTGTCGACGAAGCGGTCGAACGATTCCGGAAGACCGGGTCCGGGGACCATTGAACAGCCCTCCGCTTCGTTCTTCCGTATGCTTGTTCCATTCCCGCGGGAGCGTGCAAGTGGGTCCCGCGGGAATGGCAAACCGGGTCTCACGGCCAGGAAGGAGACCCGAGAAGCACGACAGATGTCCGTACGGACTGCAAAGACAACGTAATCATTCTTTCGACTCGGATTTTGCCTATGCCTATAAGGATATCGGGTGATGTTTGCTCCATCTCAGCTTAATAAATAGATGACGAGATTTCCGTCCATTCAGCCGGAAGACGCTGGGGCGGGAGTTCTCCATTGTGCCGGTTTTCAGATTGATTCACCCCCCCATTTTCAGAATCATTCACCCCCCTGTTCCCCGGCCTGCGTGACCGGATGAGGAGAGCGATCCCGGGGGATCTTCTTACCGGGTTCTTACCATGTCATCTTCGGTTTTGTCTACTGCGGCGGCGCGATCCGGAAGGCGCCGACGCGGGTTCCGGTTCGGTTTCGGCGGTGCGTTTTGGCTTCATCCTCGGTCGGTACGATTCGCCCTCGACCACGAGGTCGTAAGAGTTGTTCGTGAAGCGGTCGATGGCGCTCTGGGCGCGGACCGGGTCGGCAAAGGTGGGGAGCCACTCATCGGGCCCGCGGTTGGACGTGACGATCATGGAGCCGGCGCGATGCCGCTCGGTCAGCAGTTCGCAGGTGTCGCGGCTCTCGGTGGTGTCCATCGCATCGAGACAGAAGTCGTCCAGGATGAGCAGATCCACGGCGACGAGTTTGCGCAGTTCGGCTTCGTAGGAGTTGTCGAAGCGGGCGTGCTTCAAGGTTTTGAGCATCTGGTCGGCCCGCAGGGAGAAGACCGAGTATCCGCGTCGGCAGGCGATGTGACCGAGCGCATGCGCGAGGAAGGTTTTACCGACGCCGACCGGGCCGACGATGTTGACGTGGGCGTTCGCCTCGATGAAGCGCAAGGAAGCCAGTTCGTTGAGCAGGGTCTTGTCGTAGTGAACGCACGCGGACTCGTCCCAGCGTTCCAGGCACATGACGGGATCCAGCCGCGCCCTCTGGGCGCGGATCGTGGCGGCTTGACCATCGCGGCGGGAGGCCTCGTCCGCGAGGACGAGCAGCAGGAAGTCCTGGTGGGTCATCTGTAGCTTTCGGGCCAGCGTGAACCGCTCTGGCAACGTGTCGAGCATGCGGCCCAGCTTCAAGCGGCGAAGCACGGTCTTCAGGTCTTGCGAGACGATCTCCTGAGTCATGCATTGTCTCCTTTGTCGTGTGGTTCATGTCCCCGTGGGGCCATGGGCA
Organism: uncultured Acidobacteriota bacterium; assembly: GCA_964422565.1. Taxonomy (GTDB): domain Bacteria; phylum Acidobacteriota; class UBA6911; order RPQK01; family JAPXNP01; genus CAYRCA01. The sequence continues at coordinate 1,627 of CAYRCA010000680.1, forward strand.
AGGCGTATTGCGAGGGAGGCCGCAGGTAGCGGGCCAGGGGGATCACGCGGCTGGTTCGGACGGGAGCCGGCGGCGGCGGGCCGTTCTTGAGGGCCAGCCCCAGGCGTTTGACGTTGACCAGGCCGACGCCCAGGGCATTCGAGCACGCCTCCTGGACGCGAGCGCTTCCGAACCGGCGGCACAGCCCGAGGAGGGCGTAGACACGACGCATGCGGGTCCATGGAAGCGGTCCTTCCAGGATGGCGTCGGCGTAGTCGCCGACGGCCTCGCCGTGCTGTGCCGCCCGGCGGCGAAGGAAGTCGATGTCGCGCATGGCGAGGGCCGCCTGCTCTGCAGGGAAGTCGTTCGGGTCCGTAGAGCGCCCTCCGGGGGGTTTGCGGGGGTGGGTCTTGACCAGGACCCGATTCTCGTAGAATCGCACCGTCGTGCGGGTGGCAACCGCTTCGAGCGTCTTGCCGACGAAGTTGCGGGGGAACGAGTAGATCGCCTTGGCCACCATGGCGTGCTGATCGCGATGCACCTTCGGGGTCGTTCGCAACGGCACCTCGTACGGCTCCTGCGGCGCAGGCAGGAGGCACCCCTTCTCCTCGGCGGTGAAGTGCTCCAGCGGCATACGCTGCGTCCGTGTGTGCCGGTGCATGCCGTATTCGGTGGTGCACCACTCCCGGGCTCGACGGCGCGCGTCCTCAATCGTCCTGAGCTTCTCGCCGGCGAAGCAGTCGTCGCGGGTGGACTGGACGGCCCGCTCGACCCGGGCCTTGCCCCAAGAAAGGCAGGCGAAAGGAGGGTCATACCAGCCGGTCACGCAGGGGGGGTGAATGATTTGAAAAACTCGACCCCGAGGGGGGTGAATGATTATGAAAAAATCAGCTCAGGAGGGATGAAAGGTTCTGAAAATCGACAGGCCCACCCCTGAGTGGACAGAAAGTTCCAGTTTGTTACAGGAAGTGACAGCAGAACGCAAACCCGGCGCAAACGGATTCCTTACCTGTG
>CAYRCA010000681.1:0-2610 GCA_964422565.1 uncultured Acidobacteriota bacterium
GCCGCCAGGGCTGCGACAGGGAGCTTGCTCGACGGCGACAGGGAGAGCGGCCGACTATTTGACGGCGGCGCGAGCGGCCGCGATCAGAATGTCGGGCTCCGGGCGCACCCGACGGTCCGGATTCGCGTGCCGAAACCAGATCGCCCCTTCCGACGAGACGAGATGGACGGCCGGAACCGGAAGCAGGCTTTGAGGCTCTCCCGAAGCCTCCTCCAGGTTCGATGCCTTGTAGGCTTCCACAATCGCGGAGTCCTACCGGCCGCTCTTGAACCGCCGGGCCACCTCTTCCCAGCTCACTACGTTCCACCAGGCGGCGATGTAATCCGGCCGGCGGTTCTGGTAATTCAGGTAGTAGGCGTGCTCCCACACATCCAGACCCAGGATCGGCGTCTTTCCCTCCATCAGAGGACTGTCCTGGTTGGCCGTGGAGAAGACCTCGAGTCGCCCCGACCCGTCTCCGGCCAGCCAGGCCCACCCGGATCCAAAGCGCCCCACCGCCGCCGCGGTGAACCTCTCCTTGAGGACCGCAAAGCTCCCGAAAGCGCCCGAGATCGCCTCGGCCAACTCACCGGTCGGTTCCCCGCCGCCGCCGGGCGACATGACCGTCCAGAAGAGGCTGTGATTGGCATGGCCGCCCCCGTTGTTGCGAACCGCCGTTCGGATGGCCTCCGGCACCGCGGCGCAGTTGTCGGCCAAGAGCTCCCCCAGGCCCTTGCCGGCCAGATCCGGCGCCGACTCAAGCGCCTTGTTCAGATTCGCGATGTAGGTGGCGTGGTGTTTTCCATGGTGGATCTCCATGGTTCGCCGATCGATGTGGGGCTCCAGGGCGTTAAACGAATAGGGAAGGTCGGGTAGTGTAAAGCTCATGCTTTCTCCTTCGGTGCTTGTAGATTGACCGGTTACAATAGAGTATCTCCGGGTCCGGCAACCGGGCCGGGACTCTCGAAGTGATACATGGCGAAACGATTTCTCTATAAGTATAAGGGAATTCCGGGAGGCTCGTAACCCTTCGGTGAAGGTGGATTGCCGTCTTCGCGGCCCCTTGTGGATCGCCGCCATTCGGCCCCCTTTGACGGATTGCCGCGGAGGCAGCGCCGCGACCGGGGGGAATCGGCGTCGAAAATCGTCATAGGGCATCTGTATTCTGAGCGCGCGGTTGCCTCGGCCCGCGAACCCGGTCCCGTCCCGGAGGGTCGGCGGCGAGGCGTGGGGCGGCATCCGGTGACATCCGAGGACCAGGATCGCTTCAAGAATAGACATGGATCCGAAATTCACGGAAGGGCCCACGCGATTTCAAGAGGACATCCGGGATTATGTCCTGGGGCTCCGCCAGCTCGAATCGCTTCCGGCGGTCGCCCTTCGGGTGATCGAGTTGACGGGAGACGACCGATCCAGCCGCGGTGACATCACCCGACTCATCGAGTCGGATTCCTCGTTGGCCGCTCGGGTTCTCAGTGTGGCCAACTCGGCGTGGCTGGGCTACCCGGGAAAGATCGGCTCCCTGGATCGAGCCATGGCTCTGCTCGGTTTCGAGATGGTCCGCAACATCGCGCTGTCGGTGCTGGTGTCCCACTTTTTCTTCAAGCAGAAGAGCGGCCAGGTCCTTCGACTCAAGGAGCTCTGGAATCACAGCTTGGCCTGCGCCGTCGCCTGCGAGCAGATCGCGCGTCGCAGGGGCTATCGTCCGTCGGGCGCCGCCTTTGTTGCGGGCCTGCTGCACGACCTTGGCAAGGTGGTGCTCGTCGGGTGGAATCGGGAACTTTGCGACCGCCTTGCGCGCGTATCCCAGGAGAAGAGGACCCCCCTTCACCAGACCGAGGCCCAGGTGTTGGGAACGGACCACGCGGCCGTGGGCAGGATGCTTCTGGAGGACTGGTGTTTCCCCGGGGAATTCGCCGAGGCCGTGGGAGACCACCACCGGGTCGACGACGGCTCCGGTCACCATCCGTTGGCGGCCCTGGTTAAGTGGGCCAACAGCTTTTGCCACCACAAGCGGTTCGGCTACAGCGGGCACTCCCAGCCCGACCTCTCCTTTCCTGAAATCCTCGCGGCGTCCTCGTTGACCGAGGAAGGGGCGAAGGAGGTGGCCGTAGAGATCATCCGGCGCTTCGATGAGGTGGCCTCCCTGTTCACCGCCGAACCCTCGGCGCCGGACCTCTACCTGGCCGCCGTGGCCCGCGCCAACCAGGAACTGGCCGATATGTACCAGAAACTGGTGGAGCGGACTCGGGACCATGAGTTGGCGGAGAAGGTGTTGCGGCAAAAGGAGGAGGAACTCAACCGCGCTCAACGACTCGAGGCGGTGGGACAGCTGGCGGGAGGAATCGCCCACGACTTCAACAACTTTCTAACGGTGATCATGGGCTTTGGCGATCTTCTGCGGGAGGGCCTGCCGCAGGACTCTCCCCTGCAACATCATGTCGACACCATCATGAGTGTGGGCGAACGCGCCGCCACCCTTACCCGGCAATTACTGGCCTTCAGCCGCCGTCAGGTGCTGAAACCCAAGGTCCTCATCCTGAACGTCGTCGTCAGCGACGTGCAGCGACTGCTGGTGCGGCTGATCGGTGAGGATGTCAAGCTGACCACGGTTCTGGATCCGTCTCTGCG
>CAYRCA010000682.1:0-2606 GCA_964422565.1 uncultured Acidobacteriota bacterium
TGGCGCAGGGTAACCGCCGCCAGGGGCCGGTCGCTCTCCACGGTGACCACGCCCCGCATCTCCCGGGCCAGCTCGGCCACCTGGGAATCGTGCGCGAAAAGCTCGTGGATGAACCCGGGCAGGTGCTGGTTCGGCGCCATCTCCACGGTCGTCTCGGCGATCAGGCCCGACTCGAGGTCGTACAGCCGCACCACCACCTCGGCCTCCTCGCCGGTCGCGTTCACCAGGGCCAGGCCGGTGTCGTGCTCTCCCAGCGAGTCGAGGAAAAGGCTGAAGTTGCGGCGCGGAGTGGTGGCCGCCACCCCGGCCTCGAAGAGGGTGACGTTGTTATGGGAAGCGGACCGTTGGATAAAGACCGCCGTCCCCCCCACAGAGGGGGTCGAGGAGGTAAGTCGCGCGTAACCGACCTCGAGGCCGCCCGCCCCGGTGGTCTCGAGGAAGCGGAATCGACCCGGCGCGAGAGCAAACTGGGTTCCGGTAACCAACCCGCTTCCCAGGTTAAGGGCCCAGGGTTCCCCCTGGCCGTCAAAAAACTGCAGGTTGACCACGGAATTCGATACACCCGGATTGGCGATGATAAATCCGGTCTGAAAGCGGTCCGTCACCGGCCCGAGGGGCCGTGACCTCAACTCGCCGTTGGCCACCTGGGGAAAGTAGAGCGTCGTCGCCGGGCTGGCGGGCGCCATGACCGGGAAGGGCGTCAGAGACGCCACCTCCACGGGATACTCCTTGTCCGGGTCGTCCCGCTGGCGCAACGTCAGCGCCACTATAGGAACCGGGCTCTCCACCGTAACGATCCCCCGCATCTCCGAGGCCAGGCCCGCGACGTCCGGGAAGAGCTGGAAGACGAAGCGCGCCAGGTGGTGGCCCCGACGCAGATCGAGCGTCGTCCGGTCGATCAGAAAACCCTGGTCGTTGCGCAGCGTCAGCGTGACTTCCGCGGGGTCCGCCTCTCCGGGCAGACCCTCGGCGGCGTTGACCAGGGCGATCCCCGTGTCCTGGTCCCCCAGGGAGTCGAGCAAAAAGGTGAAATTGCCTCCCGCCCGGGTGGCCGGCACGCCCGCCTCGTAAAGCGCCAGTTGACGGAGCGTGGAGGTGTCCGTCCGGGTAAAGATGGCGGTCCCGTCCACGCCGGGTCCCGCCCGGATCCGGGCGTAGCCCACCCGAAATCCCGACTGCGTGCCGGGACTCTGGGCGTAGAAAGCACCTCCCTTCTCCAGGAAGAGCTCAAACCTGGCCGAGGGGCCCTCTCCCCCCAGCGGGATAGCCATCGGTCGGCCCAGGGAGTCGAAGAACTCCACCTCCACCGGGGTGTCGTCGCCGGTGTTGACGAACACCAGCGCCGTCTGGAATTGGATCCGGCCGTCGACGCCGTCCGCCACCTGGGGAAAGTAGAAGGTGTTACCGGGTCTCAGGCCGGTCAGAAGCGCGTTCGAGCCGCTCTGGTACCCCACGTACATGCGGGTTGTGTTCCGGCGGTCGATGGCGAAGGCCGGGATGTCGGTCGTCCCCAGCCCCTCGCGCAGCGCGGTCCAGGCGAGGTCGCTGTCGGTTGTCGGCTTGGGGATCCTGAGCAGTCCGCCCCCCAGGGTGCCGGCGAAGATCCGGTTCGATGTGTCGACGGCCAGCGCCGACACCGCGCCGGGAAGCCCCGGGGGCTTGGCGTGCCAGTTCACCCCCCCATCCTCGGTCCACACCACGGTGGGGCCGATCAGAGGGAGTTGGACGCCGGCGTAAACCGTTGCGGGGTTGGCGGGGTCGATCGTCAGGGCCCGCACCGGACCGAGGTTGGTGCCGGTGAAACTCGTCTCGGTCCAGGTGTCCCCTCCATTAGCGCTCTGGAATACCGTTCCGTTGGTGCCGAGATATACCTTGGACGGGTTCAGCGGATCGACGGCCAGAGAGTGGACGACCCTGTCCGCCGCGTCCGGAAGCCCCTGGTTTTGGGCGCGCCAAGTGGCGCCACCGTTGTCGCTTCGGAAGACCCCGCTCGATCCGTGGCCCGCGAAAAGGACGTTCCCCTTCGCCGGGTCCGAGTAGCGGACGACGTTGAAGGCGCCGAAGGGGAGGGTGTCGTTGTCGCTGATCATCTCCCAAGTCTCACCGCCGTCGGTGGTCCGCATCAGGCCGTTGCTGGTTCCCGCCCAGACGATCCGGTCGCTTTCCGGGTCCGCCGCGATGGAGAGGATCCGTCGATTCTCCGGGCCGATGGGGGACCAGGTCACGCCCACGTCCTTCGACAGGTAGATCCCCCTGTTCGTCGTCCCCGCGTAGACCCAGGAGTTTTCGTGGTGGACGTGGAGCGTCTCGACGTTGGGATCCTCGAGGCCCGCCCCGCTCTTCTGCCAACTCTCTCCCCGGTTGGTGGAGCGGAACAGCCCCGTGCCGCCGGGCGCCTCCTGGTAGGCCTCGACCGTCGGCAGGTCGACGGAGTCGGTGACCCCGCTGACCAGGACGCGGCCGTCCGCGGCCAGGAAGATCCCGCTGGGAATCTCGGTTCCCGAGCCCCCCAGCAGGGTGCTGAAGGCCAGCAGCGAACGCGCCGGATCGAGGATCGCCACCACCAGCTCGGCGCCCGCGCCCCGGCCCCCGGCGGCGCCGACCAG
>CAYRCA010000683.1:0-2599 GCA_964422565.1 uncultured Acidobacteriota bacterium
CCCTCGACCACATCCAGTCGCCCCAACTCTGCCAAGGGTTCCCAGTTCTCGGCCAGATAGCTGGCCCGGTTTCGCTCGTTTGGGTTCCGGGCGTCGGCGAGTTCCCTCGCCTGCACCACGTGGCGCGCCCTGGGGAAGACCGGTCGGACGATCTCGCCTTGGCGCACGGTGTTGCCGCCGCAATGATCGAAATGCAGGTGCGTGTTGACGACGATGTGGATATCCTCGGTTGAGAGGCCCAACCGGCCCAGCTCATCCACGATGTTCGTCTCGTGACGGATCTGGTAGATATCCCGTTCCTTTTCGCCGAACTTGGATCCGCAACCGGTGTCGATCAGTAGATTCACATCCCCGGTCCGAACCAGCAGACAGTTGAGTCCCAGGCGGATCCGATTCCGTTCGTCGGGGCGCATCCGCTTTTCCCAGATGACCCGGGGTACCACCCCGAACATCGCCCCCCCGTCGAGGGAAACGGTTCCGTCCGAGATCAGATCGATTTCAAAGTCACCCCATATCATCGCGGGTCTCCCTTGTGGGTCCCGAGGGGCTGGGGACCGGGAAATGGGGAGGGTACGTCAAGGTGTTCCGGTCGGTCCCGGACCTGTCGGACATGTCGGACCGGTCCGACCCCCGCAACCTCGAAACCCCGGAATCCGGAACCGTTCCCCCCGGCAACCCCGCAGCCCCGGAACCCAAAACCCAGAACCTCCACAACCTCAATCGTCGGAGGGCCGGCACAGCTCGATCAAGACTCCGCCCGTCGACTGGGGGTGCACGAAGGCGATCATCCGGCCGTCGGCACCTTCCCGCGGGCATTCATCCACCAGCCGGACTCCCCTGGCCTTCAGCTTCCGTAGTTCCCCTTCAAGATCGTCCACCTCGAGGGCGATGTGATGGATTCCCTCCCCACGCCGGTCCAGAAACCGCCGGACCGGCGACTCCTCGTCGATAGGTTCGAGGATCTCTATGGCCGAGTCTCCGGTTCTCAGGACGGCCACTCTTACACCGTCCTCCCGTCGAACCTCGGTATAGTCGACGTCAAGGCCCAGATTCTTGTAGAACTCGGAAGTCACGGCGATCGACTCTGTGGCGATACCCACGTGCAGGATGCGCTTGACCATGTACTCCTCCTGGCGGCCCCTCTCGGGCCACCGGTATTGCGGCTCACCGGGAAATGAGCTTTTCGGCGACGGAGTAGGGATCCATCCGCCGGGCCGCCACTTCCTCCGCCAGCCGCGCCAGCTCCTCCTCCGGGCAACGAGCCAGAACCTCCGTCAGAAGGCGTTCCCGAACCAGATCGAGAATCCGCTCACGCTCGAGTTCAACCCGCCGAGCCCTCCCGCGGGAGGAATCACCCAGAAAGGTTCGAAACTCCTCCAGCGCCCGCGGGAGTTCGTCGAACCCGTCGCCCCGCGTGGCGACGGTCTGCAGAACGGGCGGCGTCCAGGGACGACCCTCGGGCAACATTGCCCGGATCATCTGTGCCATTCTTTGCGCGCCTGCCCGGTCCGCCTTGTTGACCACGAAGATATCTCCGATCTCCATGATACCCGCCTTGATGGCCTGAATCTCGTCACCCATCCCGGGTACGAGCACCACGACCGTCACTTCCGCGTTCTTGGCGACGTCCACCTCATCCTGCCCCACACCCACCGTCTCGACCACCAACCGGCGGTAGCCCGCGGCGGCCAAAATCACCAGCGCGTCGCCCACGGCCGGAGCGAGGCCGCCCAGACGACCCCGGGTGGCCATGCTCCGCACGAAGGCCTGAGGATGAAGGCTCAGGGTCCGCATCCGAATTCGATCTCCCAGGATCGCACCTCCCGAGAAGGGTGAGGTCGGATCGACGGCGATCACACCCACCCTCTCGCCCGCCTCCAGATACTTCTCGGCCAAACGGTCGACGAGTGTGCTCTTGCCCGTCCCGGGGCTTCCCGTCACCCCAATAACACAGGCCTCCGCCGCGTGCGGATAGAGCCGCGCCAGGATCTCCGAGCAGGATCCGTCGCGCCGGTTTTCCACGCGGGAAATAAGGCCAGCGACGGCGCGCGCATCCCCCCGGAGTACCCGGGCGATCAGATCGGACTGGCTGGATTCATCGTTTTCACCGCGCAAGCTTCCACCACTCTAATACGTTCCTCTCCCGCCCGCCAAACGGGGATCACCCGCTCCAGACGCAGCACAGCGGCAGACCGCAGGGCTAAGAGGGAGTGGCTCTTTCGCGTTGCGCGAGGGAAGGGAGGAGGGGAGGAATTCCGCGCCGGGCGTTCACACGCTTCCTCCTCCCCGGTTCGCGGGAAGCCCATTAAGTGTTTTACTTTCAATATGAAGGGGTCCTGTGTGGGCGCATTGGCATTATCCTTGCAGCCAGCGTGATTGCGAAAAGGAGGTGCCCGAGGGCGCCGACATTCCCAAGGAGGTGAAAACATGGTTGCGGTTGTCGGACGATTCACGGCGTGCGCGCTTGGTTCGGTCCTGATGCTCGGCCTGCCTGGCAGGGCGCAGGATCAAGTGGTCCCACCTTCGGAGCTGGACCGGATGGTGCTGGAAGAGAGCGAGGCGCGGGAACGACGCCAGGAGCAGGTTGAGAAGTTCGTCG
>CAYRCA010000684.1:0-469 GCA_964422565.1 uncultured Acidobacteriota bacterium
CGGGGCATGATCAAGGAGTTAGGAGTTAGGAGTTAGGAGTTAGGAGTTAGGAGTTGAATTCTGAATTCTGAATTCTGGAGTCTGGATTCCGAATTCCGAATTTCCGCATCCACCCAGCACTTCGTTTCATCCAATCGGGTGCGCCCCGCTCATGGCCACTCACTCCCCGCTCCTCGCTCCTCGGATAGACTATCCAAGGCTCGGCGAATGATTTCGCAATGCTCCTGCTCCTCGCCGGCGAACTGAAGAAAGATGTCCCGTCCCTTGGTGTCGTTGAACTTCTCCGCGTAGCGGGTGAAGAACTCGCACGCGTCTTTCTCCATTTCCAACGCCAAGCGTAAAGCCTCCTCTTCCGAGATCTCGGGCCTCATCCGCCTTTCGACCTCCTCCTTGGAGGGGAAAATCTCTTCCAGGGCCTCGAAATCGAAGTGGAGAAAGACCGGCGCCTCCAGCACCTGCTTGTTGCCGG
>CAYRCA010000684.1:479-2589 GCA_964422565.1 uncultured Acidobacteriota bacterium
GGCGATGAGCCGATCCCACTCCTCCTTGAGGCTGCTGAAGTGCTTCTCCTCATCCCGAAGCATTTCCAGGAAGGTCCGGCGCGTCGTTTCGTGGGCCGCGATCTCCGAGGCGGCCTGGTAGAAGCGCACACCCCGCTGCTCGGTTTCCATGGCGATGCGCAGGGCGTCGCGGGCAAAGATCAGATCCGAATCCACTACCTCGTCGGAGCCCTTCTCCTGGGCCTGGCAGGAGCTGCAGACGCCGAAAATCTGATAACGGTTGCGAACCGGCTTGAAGTCGTACTCGGAGACGATTCTTTCCTGCAACCGCTCCAATTCGGTACTGTAGAACTCGATGGCCCTGCCGCACTCGACGCAGACGATATGGTGGTGCTGGGGACGGCGATACAGGTGCTCGAAGCGCGTGCGCCCGTCGTCGAGGTCGGTCTCGCGGGCCAGACCGCAGTCGGTCAGGGCTTTCAAAGTGCGAAAGACGGTGGCGTAGCCGATGCGGGAGTCCCGCTCGCGGACCCGTTCGTAGAGTTCTTCGGTGCTCAGGTGCCCCTCGGTGGACAGGAATGTCGTGACCACCAACTCCCGCTGGCGGGTCATTCGAAGCCCCTTCTCTCGGATATAATCGGAGAAAACCTCGAGTCGCTCGGCGATTCCTTCATCCATGGTGTTAACAGTTATTCTATCGCCGATTGCCCCGGAGAGAAACCTTCTTGGGGGCTGGGGGTGGAACCCGTTCCGGGTTCCGAGTTCCGGGTTCCGAGTTCCGGGTTCCGAGTTCCGGGTTCCGAGGGTTCGGGTGGCGGTTCGGGGGTGCGAGGGGCGGGCGGTCACTTCGGGATCTTTGTGCTTCCGGCTTCCGTCTACCGCACCGGGATGGCGTGCGCCGGGTCCGCGACGCGGCCGGATGAGCGGTCCCGCGCCCCTATGTGCACGGGGGTGGGTTGCCAACCAGGGGTTGCGGGCGCGCGGGAATCGGTTTCGTCCACACCGCCCAGCACCGCCTGCCGAAAGATGACGAGCGGCCAGCCCGATTCGGGGTTCAACACCCTGAGGGCCTAACCACTAACTAACCACTAGCTCCAGCGGAAACGACGTCAGCTTCTCGATCCCGGTCTCGGTAACCCGGTAGTTCTCCTCGAGGCGCAGTCCGCCCCGGAGGTCGGGATGGTAGACACCCGGCTCCACCGTGAAGACGTCCCCCTCCTCCAGGGATTGGTTCCAGTGGGGATTGAGCTGGGGGCGCTCGTGGGGACAGAGCCCGATGCCGTGGCCCAAGTGATGACAGAAGCCGCCGGGCCAATCCCGGTCGAGCCGGGACTTGACCTCCTCATACAGCCGGCGGCAGGCGTAGCCGGGGACGGCGGTCGATTCGACATACTCGAGGACCTCAAGCACCGACCGCCAGGCGGCGAGCTGCTTCTCCGTGGGCTCGCCGCCGACCGCGAAAGTGCGGCAGTTGTCGGCGTGGTAGCCGCCAAACTCCACCCCCAGATCGAGGATATACAGTTCGCCTCCCTGCGCCTCCCGCCTCCGGGGCGCCCCGCCGGGTGTGCCGCACTGAAAATCGTTGCCCAGGGCCGGCAGCTTCTCTCCCGCCGCCAAAACCGCCGTTCGGTACAGTTCGGCGTAGACCTCCAGTTCGGAGACGCCGGGAACGACGATCTCCCGCGCCCGCCGGTAACACTCCTCGGTGACGGCGACGGCGCCGCGGATCAGCGCCAGCTCGTCGGGTTCCTTCCGCCGGCGAAGCTCGGCGAGGATGGGGGTCAGATCCACGATGCCCTCGCTCCTGCCGGCCAGGTGGGCGGAGGCCTGGTCCTTGTCGAGTCCGACCAGGCTTCCGGGCCTGCCGACAACCCGGTCGACCGCTTCAGCCACGCGCCGCGTCTGATCCATGTGGAGCGTCCCGAGGACGGTTGGCTCGACGCGCACCAGTTCGTCCACGGCCCAGTCCCCCTCGGGCGCGGGCCCGACCAGCAGGCAGCGCCCGTCGTCCCACAAGACGGCGGCGCCGTGCCGCAACGGAGGCGTCTCGAAGCCGGTCAGGTAGAGCACGTGGCGCCGGGCGCCGAGCACGGCCACCCGGACGCCGAGGGCGATCATCTGGTTCACGAGA
>CAYRCA010000685.1:0-2553 GCA_964422565.1 uncultured Acidobacteriota bacterium
CCCGGGGCGCGGACACCCGGGCGGAGGCCGTCCGAAAACTCGATGTCGAGCGGGCTCTGTCGGAAGAATGCGAGGCCAGACTCAAACGGGAGAGGCAGAAGGGTTATCAGCTGGCCGAGGCCGTCAGGCGAGAAGCGGTGGAAGCGCGCCAAGTCCGGTTGGCGCAGGCTCGCGAACATGTGGAAGCTCAGTTGACGGAAGCGAGGGAGAAGGTTCGTCTGGAGGTTGAGTCCGCGAGAGTTGAGTTGAAGCGAAGTGCCGAGCAGCTCGCCCGGATCATCGCCGACCGAATTCTCGAAAAAGCCTGAAGCCGGACCGCCCGCTCTCTCCTCCCGCCGGGCGGGTCGCCGGCCGTGTGAGTTCGGAACAAGCCGTAGGAAAGAAATCGGTGAAAGTTGCCGCTGTCCTCTGTCTGATCGTCGTCCTACTGTGTTTCGTTCCGCCGCGGGTCCTGGCGGCGACGGACCACGGGGGCCATTGGGGGTGGCTCGAGCCCCTGGGCCGTTGGGTCAATCTGGCCATTCTGTTCGGCATAATCTACTACTTTACCCGGGAGCCGATTGCCCGCTTTTTCCGCAGTCGTCGGGAGGGGATCCAGCGGGAGTTGGCGGAGGCGAAGGCGGCGCGGGAGGAGGCGGAGAGGAAGCTGGCCGCCGTGGAGGAACGCGTCCGTCAGTTGGACGGAGAAGCCTCTCGTTTGCGTGATCGGGCGCTCGCGGAGGCGGATGCCGAGCGGGATCGGATCCTCGGTCAGGCGGAGCGGGAGGCGGCGAAGATTCTGGCGGCGGCCGAGCGTGAGATCCAGGGGTTGACGTTGGCGGCCAGACAGGAGCTGCGGGCTTACGTGGCCGAATTGTCCGTTGGTCTCGCGCGAATGCGGATTGAGTCCCGGTTGGACGACGAGACGCGGGACAGGGTGGTGGAGCGCTTCTTCGTCAAGTTGACGTCTCGCGAGGGAGGGAAATTGACGTGATGGTGTCGTCGACCGCCGTCAAGTACGCCCGGGCTCTGGCCGATGTGGCTGTCGAGCTGAGCCTGGCGGAGTCCGCTCGCGGGCAGCTGAAGGCATTTCGGATCATGAATGAGAAGAACCCCGAGTTGCGGGACGCCCTGAGGAGTCCCGGGCTTCCCTTGAAGGTAAAGCAGGGGATTGTCCGGAAGATTGCGGACAGATCCTCTTTCTCCGACATCGTTCAGAATTTTCTCCTTCTTCTCGTGGAACGCAACCGGCTGGCTCAGCTGTCCGGAATTGTGGAGGCCTACGAAAGGGTGCTGGACGAGATGGCCGGCGTGGTCCGTATCGAGGTGTTCTCCGCCCACCCACTTCAGGAGAGAGTCCGCCGGCGACTCGATGGGGTCCTGCGAGACCTGACCGGCGGCGAGGTCCGACTGAACTATTTCGTGGACGAGAGACTGATCGGCGGCTTGAAGCTGTGCATTGGGTCAACCGTTCTGGATGGCTCGGTTGGCACCGAACTGGACAACCTCGGACGGGAGTTGGGCCGGAAATAGCGAAACCACGGGGGAGTATCGATGGCGATCAAGGCGCAGGAAATCAGCGAGATCATCAGGCGGCAGATCAAGGAGTACAAGAGCGATCTGGTGGTCAGCGAGGTGGGGACGGTTATCTCGGCCGGCGACGGAATCGCCCGCGTTCACGGGCTGGAGAAGGTCATGTCGTCGGAGTTGCTGGAGTTCCCCAACGACGTCTACGGCCTGGCGTTCAACCTGGAGGAGGATAGCGTCGGCGCCGTGCTCTTCGGGGAGATTCACGCGGTTGGAGAGGGGGATCTCGTCAAGCGGACCAAACGCATCATGGAGGTGCCGGTGGGTCCGGGACTGCTCGGCAGGGTGGTGGACGCCCTGGGCGGACCCCAGGACGACAAGGGTCCGATCCTGGCCGAGGAGTACTACGCCGTCGAACGGATCGCTCCCGGCGTCATCGATCGCCAGCCGGTGCGAGAGCCCCTGCAAACCGGGCTCAAGCCGGTCGACGCGATGATTCCCATCGGCCGGGGACAGCGGGAACTGATCATCGGCGACCGTCAGACGGGCAAGAGCGCCATAGCCATCGACACCATCATCAACCAGAAGGATACGGATGTTTACTGTATTTACGTGGCCATCGGCCAGAAACGTTCGACCATCGCCCGGGTCATCAAGACCCTGGAGGACCATGGTGTGTTGGACAAGTCGGTCGTGATTTCGGCCTCTTCCTCCGATCCCGCCACGATGCAGTTTTTGGCTCCCTACGCCGGTTGCGCCATGGGTGAGTACTTCCGGGACAACGGTCAACACTGTCTAATCATCTACGACGATCTGTCCAAGCATGCCGCCGCCTATCGCGAAATCTCGCTGCTTCTGAGACGACCACCGGGACGGGAGGCCTATCCGGGCGACGTCTTCTATCTGCACAGCCGATTACTGGAAAGAGCGGCCAAGCTGAGCGACGAGAAGGGAGGCGGCAGTCTGACCGCTCTTCCTTTGATCGAGACCCAGGCCGGGGACATCTCGGCGTACATTCCGACCAACGTCATTTCCATCACCGACGGC
>CAYRCA010000686.1:0-2541 GCA_964422565.1 uncultured Acidobacteriota bacterium
TAGCCGGACATGAACAAGGTTTTTATGCCCCGCCGTACCGCCTCGATCCGCTCTTTCAGCTCCTTGCCGTTCATCTCCGGAAGGATCACGTCCGTGAGCAGGAGATGGATGTCGCCCTCCTGTTCCTCCACCAGCCTGAACGCATCTTCCGGCGTACTTGCCGTCAGGACCCGATAGCCGAACTGCTCAAGGATTCTCCTGGAAAGCAGCAGGATCTGTTCCTCGTCTTCGACGATCAGCACCGTTTCGGTTCCCCCGGGGGACCCCTCCGTCACCTTCTCGGTGAGATCTTCGGTTTCGTCCTGTACGCGTGGAAAATGGACCCGGATCGTCGTCCCCTGGCCAAGCTCGCTGTACACGTGAACGAACCCGCCGTTCTGCTTGACGATTCCGTACACCGTGGACTTGCCGAGGCCGGTCCCTTTCCCTTCCCCCTTGGTCGTGAAGAACGGCTCGAAGATCCGCTCCCGGGTGGCCTCGTCCATGCCCGCGCCCGTGTCGCTGAAGGAGACCATCGCGTACTCCCCGGGGGTGACGTAGGGATGCTCCCGGCAGTACGCCTCGTCGACGGTGACGTTGGCCGTCTCGATCGTGATGGTTCCCACGCCCGCGATGGCGTCCCGGGCGTTGACCGACAGGTTGGCCACGATCTGGCTGACTTGCGATGGGTCGATCCGGGTGTTCCAGAGATCCCCGGCGGGCAGGAAATCGATGCGGACGTCCTCGCCGATCAGCCGGTCCAGCATCTTCAATTGGTCATCGATCCCCTTGTTGAGGTTGAGGACTTTCGGCGCCACGATCTGTTTCCGGGAGAAGGCCAGGAGCTGCCGGGTCAGGTCGGCCGACCGCTGGCCGGCTTTCAGGATCTCCTGAAGCTCACGGGCAAGAGGATCATCGGGATCCACCCGCCCCAGGGCCAGCTCGGCATAGCCGAGGATCACGTTGAGCATGTTGTTGAAGTCGTGGGCCACTCCGCCCGCGAGCCGTCCCACCGCCTCCATTTTCTGGGCCTGCCGGAACTGCTCCTCCAATTTCCTGCTCTCGGTGATATCCCGGCCGATCTCCACAACTTCGACCACGCGTCCGTCCTCCGTCACCGGCACGGTTCGGAGCTCCAACATTCTCCCGTCTCGCGTCGTGACGGTTTCGAGTGCGGGCTCCCCGGTGCGAAACGTTTCCTGAATAGGACACACATCGCAGGGGGAGGTCCTGTTGTGATAGAGGGCGTAACAATAGCACCCGATCAGGTCCGGTGGCTCTTTCTTCACCCTGGCGGCCGCGGCCCGGTTCGCCCAGATCACCCGAAGGTCGGGGGATTGGCGCGTGATATTGTCGGGTATCGTATCGAGGAGGTCATGGAATTGACGGGTGAGCAGACGGAATTTCGCTTCGCTCTCCCGCAATGTTTCCGCCGTCTCGTACCTCTCCCGGTAGAAACGGACGCCCTGCTGCCGCCAGGCCATGCCAACGGCGGAGGAAGGGATAGAGATGCGTTTCGGGATCGATCCGGAGGCGCAGAACCCCCACCGCCCGGCGTTCGTCCTTCCCGGCGAGAATGGGGACGAGAACGGCCATGTAGACCCGCTGGTCGTGTTCGTTCCGGTAGAGATCCTGGAAAACCACCTCTCCCGACCGCACGATTTCGGTAACGCGCCGTGAAGTTACGGTTGAGAGATGTGACCGTAGAGCGGGGATCGCCATGCGGGGAGATCCCCGGGCATCCAGCAGGAGTATCTGGTCGTACTGTTTATGCGACTGGAACTTCCCCAGTAACTCCCGAAGTCGCCCTTGCGCTTCCCCGTCGGCCGGGTTGGTGAGGAACCGCCGCACCGTCCCGGAAAAGGAGGCGTTCCGGAAAAGGATGGCGGCGTCCCCCAACCGCTCCGTTCGATACCGCACCAGCTCGCTCACCTTCAGGTCCGCGATGGCCGAAAGCTGGCGGCCCACCTCATTTCGGTAATTTTCTTCGTAATTCCGGAAGTAGAGGTAGCCCGCGCCGATGGTGCCCGCGGCCAGGAGGACGAACACCAGAACAAGAGCATACGATGTGCGCGCGGTCTCTCCGGCCGGTTCGCCATGCGGCCAGGCACGCGGGCCGGCAAGGGCCATCAGGGCGATCCCGAGAGCGCCGCGATACCGGCGCCAGCGGTTACCAAGGCGCAGACGCGCACCAAGGTGCCGTAAGGAATCGATCCTTGGACTACGCTATGCTTCATCGTTCCCCTCTTAAAAACCGGGGTCCGCCGGGGCTTACAGTCGTTTCATGGGGTTCCTCCGGTTCGGCGGCCTGATTGCCGGACCGAACGCTCAGCGGGAAGAACCTGATTCAATAATAGCCCCTGGGGGAGAAATTCCAACACGGCGCTTCGAGAATGCGGGTTGCGCCCGCCGTTGTCCGCAACCGGCCGGGATGCGTCTAATATATTGCGTCATAAAAAAAAGTCGCGACTTTCCCCGTGGCGCGGTGTCCGGGTTTCGCGAGACATGCTTGCAAGTTATTCGCAATTTGCAATACTTGATCGGGTTGTTCCCTCGGAAGGG
>CAYRCA010000687.1:0-2531 GCA_964422565.1 uncultured Acidobacteriota bacterium
GAGAAAACTCTCGGGGTCGATACGGGCGGCCTCCTCGAACCGATCCAGCGCCTCGACCAGTTGTCCGGCCCTGGACAGGCGCTGACCCTCCTGAAGAAGGCCGTGCACTCTCTGGTCGATCTCCCGGTGGGTCCGCTCTGTGGAATCCAGTTCGATGAACCGTCTGCGATACTCCCTCGCCGTCTCCGTCTCCCTGAGCTGCCCGTAGGCGCGGGCCATGGCGTCGAGAATCAGCGGGAACCGATCCCCCGACTCCTCCGCAGGCCGCAGCCGCTTCAGGGCCTCGTCCGGCGCCCCGAGACCCAGCAGAACCGTGGCCAAGAGGTGAACGTACTCCGGGTTGGCCGGTTCCGCGTCCACCGCCGCTTCCAGGAAACGCCGGGCCTCCTCGAGCTCTCCCTGGCGGAACCGGATCATACCCACGCCATAATTCGCCTCGGCGTGGCGCGTGGTCGTTTCGAGTGCCGTCTCGAACGCGGCCAGAGCGGCATCAAGGTCGTTGAGCGACAGGTGAACCTGGCCCTCCCGAAAGGGAGTCCGCTCATCCTCGGGCCTCAAGCTCCGGTACCGTTGGAGCAGGGGCAGGGCCTTATCCGGCTTCTCCACGCGATACCAGAGATCGGACAGAAACCACAACTGCTCGATCTCGAGAGCCGGGACATCCAGAAAGGGCTCCAGGGCCTCGAGACGGCTCAAGGCTCGAAATTTATACCCGTTGCGGAGCAAAACCTCGGCGCAGACCAACGAGTATTGAGGGTTGGCCGGATCCAACTCGACCGCTTTCTCCAGCTCCGTCATCGCCTGGAGCGCCTGACCGCTCCGAAAAAGCGCCAGACCGCTGTAGAAATAGGGGCGCGCGTCCTCGGGCGACGCCTGTTTGGCTCGATCGAGATGGATCAACGCCTCCTGAAACCTACCCGCGCGCAGCGATTCCATCCCGAGCCGCAGGGAGGACTCCTCCTGACCCGCCGCGGCACCCGCGGACAGCCAGGCCGCCAACAGAACCAAGGCTACCCTGGACGACGTCATCGCCACCATTATCCCCAAGGACAACCTCGGAGGCCAACCGCGCGGCAAAGGCCGATCCATCTCGGACAGAACGGGAGAGGCCGGGGGAGGGGGGCCAGCCGGAATGGAAGCGGGTGCGTGACCGCAAGCCCATTCCTCCCGGATGGAACCCGCGGCCCGGCGGGGTTTACAGCCCGATCCGGGTTGAGATAATCTCGATGCATGCTCCCACCGATTTCAAGGGAAGAAGCTCGAGCCTATAGGACCCGGTGGAAACTCGTCAGGGACGTCGAGCGTGCGGAATTGCGGAGCGCCTCCCCAGCCGAGAAGTTCCGGCAGCTTGCGGCTCTGATGTCGTCGCAGGGCTGGTTCGGGAAACACCCTTCCGATGATGGGGAGTCCAGGGTTCGCAACAGATGGAATCGGCTTAGGACGATCCTCGGTGACTGACCCACCGCCCCTCACTCCCCTGCTGGCCGCCCTTCGGCATTTGCTGAACTGGCTCGACGAGGAAGGGATTCGGGGGGTTATCGTTGGGGGAGTGGCGGCCTCGATTCTGGGGGAACCTCGCTTCACCCGCGACATCGACGCCCTGGTCATCTTGGAACCGAACCGATGGCCCAAACTCCTCGATACGGGAGAGCAACACGGCTTCGAGCCACGCCTTTCCGACGCGATCGAGTTCGCCCGCAGGTCGCGCGTTCTCCTGCTTCGCCATCGCTCCAGCGGCGTGGACGTGGACCTCGTCTTTGGGGCCCTGCCCTTTGAGGAAGAAATCCTCCGGAGGTCCGTCCCCGTCAAGATCGGTTCCGAGTCGATCCCCTTACCCACTCCGGAAGATCTGGTGATCATGAAAGCCGTCGCGGGCCGTCCTCAAGATTGGCTGGATATCGAGTCCCTCGTGGCGGCGCACCCTCGACTCGACCTGGACCGCGTCCGACAGATGGTAGGGGAGTTCGCTTCCGCTCTCGATTCTCCGGAGATCCTCGGTGAGCTCGAAACGGTGATTGCACGAAGCATGCGGAGTTGAGGACCGCCCTGCGGGGAGAACGCAATCCACATGGGCCGGTTCATCCGACCGGCCCGTCCGACGCTCGCCTCGTGCGTGTCCCCTCCCCCGGCCCTTCCAGCCCCCAGTCCCCAGTCTCCAACCCCTATCCCCGTCCAATCAATCCCGCCGAATCGGCTCGGGCCGGAGCTCTTCCCCCTCCCGCAGCAGGTAGTGTCGGTCCGCCTCGACCCGCTCGAACTCCTGCGACCGGCCGCTGGGCCACTGGGCCGTCAGCAGCTCGATGGTGGAACAGCTCCCCAGGCCGAAGTGGGCCCGGGGATCGCCGGCCGAGTAGATTCCCACGGATCGCTTGATCTCCCAGATCTGGCGCAGCGACCCACAGGTGACCGACACCCGGGCGCCCAGCGCGTCCCGGTTGCTCTCGACGCCCTCCAGCCGCAGCATGACCCAGTGGTTCTCCTCGGTCCGATCGGCGCGCAGCAGCCGCGGGCGGCCGTCCAGCTGGGCGATG
>CAYRCA010000688.1:0-2530 GCA_964422565.1 uncultured Acidobacteriota bacterium
CGGTCAGCGTAACCCGCGGGACGGACGGGCGCGGTCCGGGCTCCCCAAGCACGGACCGTGACCGGCCGGACCGTCGGGTTCACGCGTTGTTGGGCCGCTTCTCCGGCGGCTTTCTTGGCGCCGCCGGCATGTGACCCAGCTGAGCCGGTGCCGCCGCGTTGTCCCACGTCACCCACATCTCCACAATCTTGCCGTCCTCCACTCGCAGGAAAGCCGCGAAGTCAAGTTGCATCCTACTTCCTGTCGCCGGAAACGGGCCCATCGGCCCTCGCTGAGTCCCCTCGTACGTCGCCCACACGGCAACGAGGTCGCCCTCCTGGGGGAAGACCCATTGCCAACGCCATTCTTTCGGGGCGTTTGGATATTTTCGGCCCAGTGCGTCGGGCAGCGACACGCGCCCCCAACCTTCGGCCAAGTCCCGCTCGTGAATTGCTCCGACCCGCTTCAGATGCTCCCGCAACTGTGACTTTGACGATACGGGAAGAAGGTGGAAGAAGGTGATGCGGTCTTTCGCGCCCTTGCCGTCCCGGACCAGAATCTGGTGCCGGGAGAAATCGAAGTCTTGAACGCGCAGGCGGAGGGATTCCATCAAACGTAGCCCCGCACCGTACATCAGCGAAGCCATCAGCCACTTGTCCCCACTCAGGCAATCCGAGACGGCCTCGACCTCCCCCCCGGGTAGGCACCACGGGCAGTCGCCTGGGCTTGCGGGCGCGGATGACGTCACGCAGCTCGCCCACTTCGCGTCCGATGACGCGACGATAGAGGAATAGCAACGCCGCGAGCGCCCGCTTCCGTGTTGAGGCACTCACATTCTCCTTGACCGCCGGATGGCTCGGAAAAGCGTTGAACTCCGCCTCGGCCATTTCCGCCCGATGGCGCATCCGGTGGAGCGCCGGACCCGGTGGTAATAG
This sequence comes from uncultured Acidobacteriota bacterium, assembly GCA_964422565.1. Lineage (GTDB taxonomy): Bacteria > Acidobacteriota > UBA6911 > RPQK01 > JAPXNP01 > CAYRCA01. Next base: position 915 of record CAYRCA010000688.1, read on the forward strand.
GCCTCTTCCGTTCGGCCGCTGTAATGACGGGAGCGCAAGGCCTCGCGCATCCGGAGAAGCAACTGCGGTCGGTATTCGGACTCCGCCTTGACGCGACTCTCCGCGAGATGGAGAACCTTCCTGCGGTCGTTACCCGGCTGTCCCTCGACCGCTCGTGTTGTCCGCATCCACCGCGGTCCCCCTTCGGTCCGAGCCAGCAAGACCCTCCGCGGGGCGCCCTCGGGCCGCTTGTTCCCACTATAACGCGCAAACGCGCAAAGTTGAATGTTTTCCGAAATCTCTCGCCCATTCCCCTGCAAGTTTTGCGATCATTCTTTGCGAACACCTCCAATGGGAAAAGGCGACGTCTCGCCCTGGGTCATGGTGGCGCATCGCGAGGATCGCGCGAACCGTCTCAAGGAGATGTCGTGGTCCGCCCCCGACTGTGACCCGAGATCCTGACTGTGACCCCGACAACGATACGAGGATCTTGGCGGCCCTTCGTGCCGGACCTGCGCAGGACCTCAACCGTCCTTTCCATGATGGCTGGAGGCGCAATCCCCTCTCGCTCACCCACCACCACGAACGTGGGAGGCTCAGCGGCCGAGTAATCCGAATGCGCCCTGTAGGCCATCACAATGGCTGACGGCTTAGGAACGTCGTCGCCTCGATAGTATGCTACTCCGTGCGAACCGATCGCGGCTGCCATCCTCGCGGCGGCTGGTGCCCGCTTACGGGGTAAGCAGCCTGGTAAACGAGAGCGCGGCTAACTTCCAAGGCCGCTTTGCCGCACATACACTTCGGTCACCATGAAGGGATTGGTGACTTCGTTGCCGCCAACCACGGCCACCAAACGAATTCTGTTCAAGAGGATCGCGGTCGTGCCGACAAATCGCACTGAGACTTCCTGGATATCCACTTCCTTATAGTGGATCTGTCCGCTCTTGATCACATCCAGTTCCCGGCTCTTGGACATGGTCCCACCCATATGGACAAAGACAGTTAAGAATAAACAGAGTCCGAGAAATGATACTTTCATTGGGTATTCTCTGCTCCTTTCACTGCTGCAGTGCCCTGCCCCCGTGTCCTGGCACATCGAGTACACACTCTCTTCTCCTTTCGGCAGGGCCGCGGCACGGAGTTGAAGGTTAATTCGATATTCGAGAGTGAACAGATTTCCTCAGGCGGCTTACGTCGCGTTTGGGCGACATTCCAAAGTGACGTTTGTATTCGCGATTGAACTGCGCTGCGTCTTCGTAGCCCACTCGAAATCCGGCTTCGGCTGCGTCCCGGTCTTCGTTCAGCATGAGTCGACGAGCTTCCTTGGAATGACCAATGCGGCTTCCGGACTTAAGGGCAGGTTGAGGAAATTCGACAACACCATCTCGGGAAAGCGAGGGCACGGCGGGGCCGATCGGGTCCGGTTCAAGCACCGAGACTACGACAAGCTGGTTGAAAACCGCTATGTGGCCGTGGCTCCGTTCGATCAAGGCGGCCCCGGCCAGGTTCCCTCCCACGGCGCCACTGACGAGTTCTGACGAGCTGAATGATCAACGGCAATGCGCTTTCCATGATTCCTCAGTTCGGTCGTCGCGGCCGCCCCCGGTCCCCGGGCGGGATCCCTTTCCCGCCCGCCT
>CAYRCA010000689.1:0-2528 GCA_964422565.1 uncultured Acidobacteriota bacterium
AGCCGCTCATTCCAGGAGGACTCCGGTCAAAGTGAACTGATCGTCGAGTCGCTCCTGGCGGCGGAAGAGAGTGGTACTCTGGGCCGCTTCATTCAGGGGAGCCGGGAGGTGCCCCTTGTCCTGGATGCGGCCCGGCCTGCCTACCGCCTGGAGCTCCCCGGACCCGAACGTTCCCGCTGGACGGCGCCCTCCTGGTCGGCTTGGCGACGATCGCGCTTTTCTCGGTTCTCGATGAGTTCCGGCTCCGACCGCGCATGCTCCGCCGAGCGCCCTTGATTTGATTAAGACTACGGACCCAGCAAGTTAATGACCGGAAGCGTGGTGAACTGTCCGGGTTCGCCGCCCAACTCCAAGGCGGTGGCCGCCACCGAACCACCGAAGATCTCGACCCGAACCGATCCTTTGAAGTCGTCCGTGTCGGCATCCGGAAACAGTTCGTCGATGAAACGGGCGAGCTGGCCCGATCCCGCGAAGTCGTCGATGGTCTCTGAGCCGTGAGGCGCCACGGTTCCATCCTGCCGCGCGAGTGTCATCTCGATTCGAACCGGCGTCGATACTGCGTTGCGGAGAGCCAGGCCGGTGTTTATCACGCCCGCCTTTCTCCTGACGGGGACGATGAACTCGGTGAGCGGCGGCGACGCACCCACCCCCGCGATACCGACGCCGGCGATGCTGAATCGCACGACACCGCCGACACGTCGGTCGGAGAGGACGACAACACTGCCCGCCGACGGTTGGTTGCCCAATCCATCGGTGGGAATCGTCACCGTCCCGAACGGCGGTAACGCGAAATCGATGCTGGAAAATATCCCCGTCGGAGCGCCCGCGCCGAGCGGCGCCTCCGAAATGCCGACATCCATCGGGACGCCCTCGCCGTCCCGGAACTCGACGCGCAGCGACGCCTCGAGGGCGGTCGTGTTGGCCAGAACCAGTTCGGATATCAGGCCTCCTCCGTTGCCGAACTGAGGGAAGAGAAGCGTCTCCTCCGCCGACCCGGCGACCAGCGATCCTCCGGTGATCGTGCGCGCCGGAGCGCAGTTGAAACATTCGACTCCCCCGGATCCCCCGCCTCCGGTCTCCAGATCCAGGGCGACGGTCCCACCCTCGTCGGCCAACGGCGCCGCGGGTGTGATCCGAAGTCCCCGATCGGACGCCGAGTCCCTGAAGAAGAACGTCGGCTCCGGAGCCCACGCCGCAACTAGAACCCGGCTTACGGTCGAGTTCGCCGGAGAATAGGTGAACTCGGGGAACAGGGCTTCGTTGCCTCCCGCGACGGTGATCCGCCAGTTCTCAACGACCCCGCCGTCGAGGTCGAAGAAGCCTTCGGCCGTCCCGCCGTCGGAGAAGGTCACTTCGGAAAGCGACCACCGATTTAATCCGCCGAAGGCCGAACCGGGAATAATGAACATTGCAATTGATAGAACTACATTGATGGTGTTTGTGGGACGCATCTCTCTCCGTTCCGCCTTCGCTTAAAAGGATGGAGTGACTGTTGGGATTCGTTCCAGTATACACGGGAGCCGGTGAGCGTTCGACCCGGGAGTAAACGAGTGTAAGGGCCAGGTTATCGTCTAATGTGTCGTCATTGCGTCGTTGGCGTACCCGAACCCGGAGTCTCCCGACTCCGACCCGTCGCCGGACCAGTGAACGGAGCGAAGCGGAGGCGAACAATCGAACCCGCCCGGGCCTTTCGGCCCCACAGGATCCAAATCCGTCGCGTGGTCGCGTTGATAGCGGAACCCCCGTCGGGATTAAGCCACCCCGGGAGACCTGGGCCGCCGTCCCTTCGAGGGACCGGTGGAACCGAAAGGTTCCATAACGCGGCGCAGGAGTCCGCAGAGGGCATAGTAGGTGGGTATACCCACTGAAGGCCCGAACGGTAGGGAGAGGTGAGTAGGTGTCGAATCTTACGGGGGATGGGAAAAGGCGGACAAGTCCGGAGAGGACCTCGAGCCGGGAAGCCGGGGTGCAGCCCCGGGGACGCGGGGAGACGGCTGATTCGCCCGTAGCGAGACGACGAATCGAAAGTCCGATGTTTGGTGACGAACTGATGGAGGAGATATGCGAGCGAGGTAATCTGAAGGCGGCATTGAGACGAGTCCAAGCGAACGCGGGCAGTCCGGGAGTGGACGGGATGACCGTTGAGGAACTGCCGGGCTATCTGAAGGAAAACTGGCTGTCGATCAAGGAGCGACTCCTGAAGGGAGAATACCAACCGCGACCCGTCAAGAGGGTGGAGATACCGAAACCGGGCAAGAGAGACAAGCGCAAACTCGGGACTCCGTGCGTGCTGGATCGCTTTCTTCAGCAGGCGATCCTTCAAGTCTTGCAGCACAAGTGGGATCGAACGTTTTCCGAGTCGAGCTACGGCTTTCGTCCGGGACGCAGTGCTCACCAGGCCATCGCCCGAGCCCAGTCCTATGTGAAGGCCGGTTACGGCTACGTCGTGGATTTTGATCTCGAGAAATTCTTCGATCGAGTCAACCACGATCGCCTTATGAGCCGGTTGGCGCGGGAGATTCGGGATA
>CAYRCA010000690.1:0-2525 GCA_964422565.1 uncultured Acidobacteriota bacterium
CGTATGGACGGCGACCGAAGCGCCGGTCGTGGCTTTGAAGCGGGCCCCCGTCACAGCCGTGATGCCCACCGGAGAAGAAGTTGCGATGGCCGAGGTGGTTGAGGCCCCACCCGTTCAAAGCGCAGCCGCGCGGCCCAGCGCGCTGCCCAGGACGGCCGGTCTATTGCCCCTGTTCGGATTGATCGGACTGCTGTCGTTGGGTGCGGGGATTGCTCTTTCGGCTATTCGGAAGAGATCCGCTTAGTTTAGTTGTCAAGGACGGACACCGAGTCGGCATCTTCTCATCGGGGCCTTCGTCGCGTGGGGTTTGAGAGCGGCGCGACGAAGGCCTCCGCGCCTGGCGCGGCCCCGTGCGCCAAGGCGCCCCGGCCCCAGGAGCCGCTGATGAGAATGCGGCCGGGGGAGGCCCCCCACATTCTGGGAGCCGCCTCTCAACGCGGGTTACGGGAGAAGCTGGCTAAGTCACCAGCAGAGCCGGAGGTAGAAATTGTGAGGGCATCAGAGCGTTTCGGTTGGGGATTATTATTACGCACCGTGAAGAATCACCACCTCACAAGTCGTTGTCTGACCGCTCTTTTCCTTCTGATGGTTCTGCCGGGTGTTGTCATGCCTCAAGAACGCTCGACCTGCCAGAGGGGCCGGAGCGACCCCTCGCCCTACACGTTTAGCGTCGGTGTTGATATGGTTGTCTTGCACGCGAGCGTGACGAACCGCAAGGGAATCCTGGTTTCGGGGCTCGACAGAGACAGCTTTCAGGTTTACGAGGACGGTGTCCTTCAACGGATAACCCATTTCAGCAACGAAGATATTCCGGTTACGGTCGGTTTGGTCGTCGACAACAGCGGAAGCATGCGATCGAAGCGTCCCGGAGTCATTGCCGCCGTGTCGGCTTTTGTCTCTTCCAGCAACGAGGAGGACGAGATGTTCGCGGTGAGTTTCAACGAGAACGTTTCGTTTGGTCTGCCGGCGGACCAGCCGTTCACCGACAAACAGGATGATCTTGAGGCCGCCCTGTCGGTGGTTGCCGCCGATGGGATGACGGCGCTCTATGACGCGTTGGCTGCGGCGCTCGACCATCTAAAGCACGGGAACCGCGAAAAACAAGTACTGCTCGTGGTCAGCGATGGGGAAGACAACGCCAGCCAGCACACTCTGGCCCAAGTCATGGCGATGGCGGACCAACCCGGCGCCATCATCTACACTATCGGTCTCTTTGAATCGGGCGATGTGGACCGAAACCCTCGCGTATTAAGACGATTGGCGAGGGCTACGGGCGGCGAGGCGTTCTTTCCCAAGTCAGGAAAAAGCGTCATACCTATTTGTGAGCAAATCGCTCGCGATATTCGTAACCAGTACACCATCGTTTACAGTTCCACCAATCAAGAACGGGACGGGACGTATCGAGCGATCCAGGTGAGGGCCGTGGACCAACATCGTGAACGAATGTTGGTCCGCACTCGTGCCGGTTATTACGCGCCTTTGGAGCCTCGACCGCCGTCGCCCGGAGGGAGCGACCGAAAATGAAATTCGGAATTGAGCGGACACCATCCCTTCCACCGCGCACCCATTCCTTTCTCGGTTGGAGCGGACCCTTCCTTCAGATCGTCGGCGTCCTCACGTTGGGTTGCGTCGGCTTCGCGCTGGTGGACGCGAAGCTCTATCAGGCTTATGAGAGTTGGCGCTTTGAAAAGCAGTTGGAGGAGACGATGGGGCCGTCGACCGGCAACGGCGGCCCCCTTACCCGGTTTCATTCCTCCTACTCCGTGGAGGGGGCCTCGACGACTTCCGAGCGTCCCGGAATGAGAGCCGACGGCTCTCCGTTGGGACGAATCGAGATCGAAAAGATCGGTCTCACCGCGATGATCCTTGCAGGGACCGGGGACGAGACTTTGCGGCGGGCGGTTGGGCATATTTCCGGCACTTCTCTGCCCGGTCGGGAAGGAAACGTCGCGATCGCAGGGCACCGGGATACGTTTTTCAGACCGCTGCGCAACATCCGAGAGAATGATGAAATCACTTTGACGACGCTGGACGGGTCCTATCGATATCGCGTGGAATCCACGCGAGTGGTTGAGCCGGAGGACACTACGGTGTTGGACGATTCCGTTGAGGCGATACTAACCTTGGTGACCTGTTATCCATTCAACTTTGTTGGTTCCGCTCCCCAGAGATTCATTGTCCGAGCGCAAATGATTCCTTAGCGTTCGGTCTTCAGTTTCGGCTCACCGGTTTGGTCAGAATTGCACAGTCTCTACTCCGTTTTGTGAACTTGATCGACAGGAGTTTCTCGGCGCCGCGTTCATTCATAGCGAGCAATTCTTGCGGTATGGCTTGATCGGGCGTCGCGATGACCTCCCTCGGGACCGATCAGGTCACCCCCTGTGGAGGGCGGGTCTGACGGCCGACGGGGGCCTACTCGCGAAGAACCACGCTCAGGAGGCCGCTGTTGACCGTCAGTCCGCCCGAGTCTCCGTAGTCGATGAAGCCGTGCTTTCTGAATTTGTTCATGAAGTGGCTGACTCTCG
>CAYRCA010000691.1:0-2520 GCA_964422565.1 uncultured Acidobacteriota bacterium
GGTCGGGCAAGTTGGAGAGCCTGGACCTCGTGGCCACCCTCTATATCGCCGTCGAGCACCTACAAATATGTCGCACACCCAGTCGGGGGCGTAGCCTTGTCCCCCAGTACGGGTTCGTGCTTAACTGTCTGCTTGGTTCCCCCAGACTGTCGGACAGGACCCGTCCCTTCTCGGATCGTCCCGCTCCGCCCGACGACTGTTTTCAATTCGGCTGATCGGGGCGTGTCTGGACCCCGGAGGTCGCGCGGCGCCACGCCTCCCGACGCATACGTATCCGAGGGGCCGGGAAGGGACGGGAGATACCGCATGGGTTTGCCGAGGCCGAGATGATCGGGAAGACGGTCTCCCACTACCGCATTCTTCGCCTCCTTGGAGAGGGCGGAATGGGCGTCGTGTTCGAGGCCGAGGATCTCCGCCTCGGGCGGCGCGTGGCCGTGAAATTCCTCCTGCCCCGGATCTCGGACAACGAGGCCGCCCGCTCTCGATTTCGAAGGGAGGCCCGTACCGCTTCCCAACTCAACCACCCCAACATCTGCACGGTCTACGACTTTGGCGAAACGGAGGGTAGGCCTTTCATCGTCATGGAGCTCTTGACAGGCGCGCCACTGAGTCAGCGACTCGAAAGCGGCCCGCTACCGCCACCCGAGTTCTTTCGGGTGGCCGAGGAGACAGCCGAAGCACTTCGGGTGGCCCACGAAAAGGGGGTAATCCACCGAGACATCAAACCCGCCAACATCTTTCTGACAGAGGAGCGCGCCAAAGTGGTCGACTTCGGGCTGGCCAGCCGGTTGGTTGAGCCTCTGGGCGACGAGACATCTACGCTCGCCACGGAGTCCACCGCCGCCGGCGTGTTGATGGGCACCGTACCCTATATGTCGCCGGAGCAGCTACGGGGAGAGCGTGTCGACCACCGGTCGGACATCTTCTCCCTCGGGGTCGTTCTCTATCAGATGGCGACGGGCGCCCGACCTTTCGGCGCCAAGTCGGGGATGGGTGTGGCGGCGGCGATTCTGACCGAACCGCCCCCCGCCCCCCGGGGTCTGTGCCCGGACCTGCCGGCGGACCTGGAGCGCTTGATCCTCCGCTCGTTGGAGAAGGCCCGGGATCGACGCTACCCCGGCGTCGCCGAGCTGCTCGAAGATATCCGGTCGATTCGTGGAAGAACCGACGATTTGGACTTCCTCCCGCAGTCATCCTGGAGAGAGGCGGGGTCCGGACGAGTCGACGTGGAGGCTCCCGTCGATCCGATCGGTTGGATTGGGAAGGCGCCGCTCGTGGGACGCGAGGCGGAAAGGGCTCAGCTTTCCGCCTCGCTGCGTCAGGCCTCGGGGGGACGGGGGGGTGTGGTCCTCATCTGGGGTGAGCCGGGTATCGGGAAGACCCGATTGGGAGAGGCGGTCCTCGCCGACGCGCGCTCCTCGGGGTTTCTCTGCCTGACCGGGCACTGCTACGAGATGGAGGGCTCGCCGCCGGCAATTCCCTTTGTGGAGATTCTCGAAGGGGCGGTCTCCGAACTGGGGTTGGACCGTATGAGGGCGCTGCTGGAGGGGGAATGCGCAGATCTGGTCAAACTGGCGCCGCGACTTCAGAGCCTATTCCCGGACCTCTCCGTTCCGCCGGAGGTGCCTCCCGAGCGGGAGCGCTGGCAGCTGTTCGGCGCTTTTTCGGCCCTTCTCGAGGGGGTGGGGCGACACCGTCCTCTCGTGCTCCTCCTTGAGGATCTGCACTGGGCCGATGCCTCCACTTTTAGCCTTCTCCGATTCCTTGCGCCGCGGCTGCCCGAGATGCCGGTGGTCCTGGTCGGCACCCTTCGGGAAGGCGCGCAGGAAGACCATGAGTCCCTGCGGCAGGCATTGGAGGAGTTGCTGCGCCGACGCGTCGCCCACCAAATCACGCTGCGGCGATTGGGCGAGACCGAGGTCGAATCGATTGTGAACAGTTTGCTGCGACGAGAGATCCCCTCCCGATTGAGGGCGGCCATCTTCCAGTGGAGCGAAGGCAACCCCTTCTTTGTTGAGGAGATCGTTCAGCATCTACTCGAGGAAGGCAAGCTTTTCGACAGTCAGGGACTTTTGATCGACAAGCCTACCCTGGACCGCGGCTACATGTCGAAGACCGTCGAATTCGTCATCCGCCGCCGCATCGACAGGCTGGTTTTGGGGACGAGGAAGACCCTGGCGGCCGCCGCCGTTTTGGGGCGTCAGTTCGGACTGCCTCTCTTGGAGAGACTTGCGGGCAACGACGCCGATCGGGTTCTGGAGGCGGTCGAGGAAGGCGAGCGCGCCAGGATCCTCGTTTCGACTCCCACCCGCGAGGAGGCGCGGTATTCCTTCTCCCACGCCTTGATCCGTCAGGGTTTTCTCCAGTCCCTCTCCGCTCCGCGCCTCCAACGACTGCACTTGGCGGCGGCGCGGGCCATCGAGGAGGTCTTCGGGCGAGACCTGACGCCGCACATTCCCGACCTGGCCTTCCACATGAAGAACGCGGGCGACTTGGCCGACCCCGGCGAGACCGCCGACT
>CAYRCA010000692.1:0-2520 GCA_964422565.1 uncultured Acidobacteriota bacterium
CGCTCGCCGCTGTTCGACCGCCGCATCGAGGAGGCCGGCTTCGCCATCCCGCCGGAGTACAAGCTCTGTGGCGCCGACGAGAAAGCGATTCTCAAGGCAGCCGTTGCCGACCTGCTGCCGACGGTCAACGCGTCGTTTGAGGGGGCCAGGCGGCGGCAGAACTTCATCGGCCTTCCCATCCCGGGGGCAGACGACCGGGTTCTCAGTACGACGTTCACGACCTTCGGCGTGTCGCTGGGCACTTCGTGGGAAGTCGATGTCTGGGGTCGGCTTTCGGCGGGGGAGGCGGCCGCGGTGGCGGACCTGCAGGCCGGCGAGGCCGAGTTTCTGGGGGCCCGGCTTTCACTGTCGGCGCAGACAGCCAAGGCGTGGTTCTCCGTCGTCGAGGCTTTGGGGCAGGTGGAGCTGTCGGAAAGAACGGTATCCACCTATCGGGAGACGGCCGACCGGGTGCGGGCCCGCTATGAGGCGGGGCTGCAGGCCTCGCTGGACGTGCGTCTGGCCCTCTCGAGTCTGGCCTCGGCCGAGGCACTCCTGACGTTGCGCCGCCAGCAGCTCGACCTGGGCCGCCGCCAACTGGAGATTCTCCTGGGGCAGTATCCGGCCGCCCTGTTAACGGTTTCGGCGGAGTTGCCCGCCTTGCCGCCGCTCCCGCCGGCGGGCGTTCCGTCGGAGCTGGTGGCGAGACGGCCCGATCTGGTGTCGGCCGAGCGCCGTCTTCTGGCGTCCGACGCCCGGTGGCACCAAGCGCGTCGCGCCCTCTATCCCCGCTTGAGTCTGACGGGAAGCGCCGGGACCTCGAGCCGCGAACTGTTGGAACTGCTGGACGGTGGATTCTTCGTCTGGAGCATTCTCGGAAACCTGATTCAGCCGGTCTTCGATCGGGGAAGACTTCGAGCCCAGGTCGAGCTGGCGGACGCCCGGTCCCACGAGGCTCTGGCAACCTACGCAAACGCCATCCTGACCGCGTTCTCCGAGGTGGAGGCGGCGTTGTCCGCCGAGCGTTTCCTGGAAGAGCGCGTCGCCGAAGTGACGCTGGCCGCTCAACAGTCCGCCGCGTCGCAGAACCTGGCTCTGGACCGATACGGCGCGGGCCTGGAGCAGTTTGTGACGGTGCTGGAGGCACAACGTCGCGGCTTGAGCGCGGAGAGTGAGCTTCTGACCCTGAGGCGGCAGCAACTCGATGCCCGGGTCAACCTCCACCTGGCACTGGGCGGCGGTTTCGAGACGGAGAGCGGCTTGGATTCCGAGATGGAGGATCCGTCTTGATAATCCGACTGATGAAGATCGTGACGCCGGTGTTGCTCTTGGCGGCCGGGGCGTATGGCGCTTGGTGGATGATCGAGTCTCGTCCCGATGTGGAGACGCGGCCCCCCGCCAGGGTGGTTCCCATGGTGCGCGTCATGCCCGTTCGGATGGAGAATCGTCAGCTTCGCGTGATCTCCCAGGGAACCGTTGTCCCCCGCACCGAGAGCGACCTGGTGGCCGAGGTGGCGGGTCGAGTCACTTTCGTTTCCCCCGCGCTGGCGGCGGGAGGGTTCTTTGAGGACGGCGAACTCCTCCTGACCATCGACCGCGCGGATTATGAATTGGCCTTGTCACGGGCGGAGGCGGAGATCGCGCAGGCCCTGCTGCGGCTGGAGCAGGAGAAGGCGGAGGCAGAGGTTGCCCGTAGGGAGTGGGAGCAACTGGGAAGCCTCGCCGACGCTCCGCCATTGGTCCTGCGCAGGCCGCAGTTGATCCAGGTGGAGACTTCCCTGGGCGCCGCCCAGGCGGCTTTCGAGCAGGCTCGCCGGGACCTGGAGCGGACCGAGGTGCGGGCTCCGTACGCCGGCCGCGTGCGTCAGAAGAGTGTAGATGTGGGTCAGTACGTTGCCCGGGGCGCGCGACTGGCGCGGATCTACGCGGTGGATGTGGCGGAGATCAGACTGCCCCTGCCCGACCGGGAACTGGCCTTCATCGATCTAGCCCTGAGCCACCGGGGCGGCGCGGTCGAATGGACGGGCCCGGAGGTCCTGGTTCGAACGGAGTTCGCCGGTCGGCTTCATGCCTGGAGGGGGCGCATCGCGCGCACCGAAGGAGAGATCGATCCCCAGACCCGCATGGTCTACGTGGTGGCGCAGGTGTCCGATCCATACGGACCGGGGGCCGATTCCAGCCGGCCGCCCTTGGCGGTGGGAATGTTCGTGGAGGCCGAGATCCTGGGGAGGTGGGTGAACCGCGTGGTGGTTCTCCCTCGCACAGCGGTTCGCGATTCCGGCCAGGTGTACGTCGTGGACTCGGAGGGGACCTTGCGCTTCCGGGAGGTGGAGGTATTGCGCTGGGAGAGCGAGCAGGTCATCGTTAGCTCCGGCCTGCGGGAGGGGGAGATGGTCTGTCTCTCACCCCTCGAAACCGCGGTGGACGGCATGGCGGTTGAGGTGGCCGGAGAGGAGACGCCGTGAATCGCGCCATCGAGTGGTTTGCACGCAACTCGGTTGCCGCGAATCTCTTAATGTTCGTAATCGTGGTGGGTGGATT
>CAYRCA010000693.1:0-2516 GCA_964422565.1 uncultured Acidobacteriota bacterium
GACCACCCCGACCATGCCCCGGAGGACTATATCCTCCTGTCGGGTACGCGGATTCGGGAGATGCTTTCGCGCGGCGAGCTTCTGCCCGAGGAGTTCTCCCGGCCCGAGGTCTCGGAGGTCTTGATGGAATTCTACCGCAATCAAGCCACCCCCAAGCTGAGTGGTTCCGAATCCTGAGTGCTGTCGCTCCCGATGGCTCCGCTCCACATCAGTCTCCTGACAGCCGGGAAGGATCCCCATTACGCCCTCGGCCTGCTCGGGGCATTGACCGACCGGGGGATCCGCGTCGACTTCATCGCCAACGACGCGATGAGGTCCGCCGCCGCAGCGGCTCATCCGCTGGTCAACTACCTGAATCTGAGAGGAGATCAGCGCCGGGAAGCGGGGCTTTGGGCGAAGTCCGCACGATTGCTGCGATACTACTCGAAGCTGATCCGCTATGCGGTCGGCCCAGCCCCAACCCTCTTCCACATCCTCTGGTTCAACAAGTTCGAGTGGCTGGACAACACCCTTCTCATCCTTCTCTACAAGGCCAAGGGAAGGAGGCTGGTATATACCGTCCACAACGTGAGCACCGCCGGGCGGGACGGAAGATCGAATTGGCTGAACGAATGGTCCCTGCGCTTTCTCTACCGTAACGTCGATCACCTCTTCGTACATACCGGCCTGATGAAGCGGGAGTTGATCGAACGGTTCGGGGCGTTGGCCGAAAAGATATCGACGGTACCCTTCCCGGTGAACGACGTCACCCCCAGGAGCGAGTTGGACAAGCCGGCGGCCCGGAGGGCGTTGGGCCTGGATCCGGACGAGAGGGTCCTTCTCTTCTTCGGCAACATCGCTCCGTATAAGGGAGTCGAAGACGCGGTGAGCGCCGTGGCCCGGCTGCCGGCGGATCTGCGGAGCCGGATCCGCCTCCTCATCGTTGGGCGGATCAAGGACTGTCCCGATTACTGGCGTTCGGTGGTGTCGCTTGCGGACGATCTGGGGGTCTCCGACCGGATCGTCCATCGGACCGAGGTGGTGCCCGAGGAGGAGGTGGGACTGTACTTCAGGGCCGCGGACGTCCTGCTTCTGCCGTATCGAAAGATCTACCAGAGCGGAGTGCTGTTCCTTTCCTACAATCAAGGCCTCCCCGTGATCGCCGCCGACGTGGGCGCGCTCCGGGAGAGCGTGGTCGAGGGGGAAACCGGTTTCGTATACGCCGCGGCCGACCCGGAGGATCTTGCCCGGAAGATCGAATCCTACTTTGAGAGTCCTCTCTATCGGGACCTGGAGGTCCGGAGAGGGTCCATCATGGATTACGTCCGGGAGCGCCATTCGTGGGCTCGGGTGGCCGGAGATGCGTGTGGGATCTATGAGCGGCTCAATGGCGCGAGCGCTTAATGTAGAGGTTCCTGGGTTACTCCGAATTCCCGATTCGATCCTGGGCCGTGGTGCCTGCGATCGTGGCAGGGGCATCTGCCCGTGACCGTCGGGTCCCACGATCAACAACCGGTGCCGGGTCGGCCGGGTGGGAAGCCTCTTTCCCGGTCACGGTCGGGACGCCGGCGGGACGCCCGTGCCACCTTGAGCCGAGTGGACGCGGTGGAGTCTGGACTCATGCTCGGGAGACGTTGGTGGGTATGGTTGGCGGTGGTGGTTCTCGTTCTCGGCGCGGGCGCGTGGATCGGCGGTGGGCACGCGCTCGATGCCGTGACGGGGACCCTCGTTCACCACGGGAGCATCCAGCCCAGCCAGGCCATCGTGATCGAGAACGTCGACTCCGAGTACCTGCTGTTCGAGCGGGCCGGAGAGCTGCTCAGGGAGGGATGGGCGGAGCGCGTTCTGGTCCCCGCCGGCGCCGGACGGGGCCCGAGCGGGGTCGGGACCGTTTCGGCGGGGATCGTCGAGGTCATGGCCCGGGTGGCGCGCATCCCCGAGTTCGAGATCATTCCCGTCCGGGAGATCGAGCCGATCAGCCTGAACACCGCCCTCCAGGTCCGCGATTACCTGCAACAGGAAGGCATCCAATCGGTCATCGTTGTCAGCCCCGGATTCCGCTCGCGGCGATCTTTCCTGGTCTGGACCTCCGTCCTCGAACCCGCCGGAATCCGGGTCTCCCTGACGCCGGTTTTCGGCACCAAGACCCCGGAGAACTGGCGGGAAACCTGGCACGGGCGGCAGGAGGTGGGGCTGCAGTTTCTGAAGCTCGTTTATTATCGGGTGGTCGTGCTTTGAGACTGGTTCCGAGGTTCCGAGGTTGCCGGCGGGCCGCCCGGCGGTACGCCCCCAAACCGCGGAACTACGGCGGCGGACGATTTTGGAGTGCGGCGGCAGAGCGGCAAGGTGGCGTCGAAACGGTCGGGAGGCGACGCCCTTTTTGGAGTGCGGCGGCAGAGCGGCAAGGTGGCTTCGAAACGGTCGGGAGGCGACAAGACGCAGCGTCGACGCCGCTTTGGCTGGAGCTTGGCGGGATCCCGGACGGTCGCCGTACGCGGTTTGGGCGGGGGTTGGGCGAGCTCGCGCGGGGGTCGCCG
>CAYRCA010000694.1:0-2515 GCA_964422565.1 uncultured Acidobacteriota bacterium
AAGCCCGAAAGCCGAAACTCGAAACGCCGGGACGCAACACAACCAGGCAACCAGCCAACCAACTTGACTTCGACCGCCATATAGGCCTACTCTAGTGGACCGATATGCAGGACGGCGGCCAGCACCACGTTTCACTCGGAATCGACGGCCCGGCGGCGAGCCGGGGCGGAGCTGCCCGCGTCATCGTTATTATCGGCATTGGCATTATTCCTTCCGCCGGGTTCTAAGCGGAGGGCGCGGTCGTTACCGAGTCTTCACCCTCTCCGCGGCGCGAACCCGGAATTCCCCCCCAGGCAGGGCCTGGCCGCGCAGTGGACCGCTCGGACTCGGCGACCCAAGACAAAACTGAACGAAGGAGAGAAGACGAATGAGCTCCGAAACCCGGGTCCTGATCTATGACTGTACCCTTCGCGACGGAACCCAGGGCGAGAACGTCTCGCTGAGCGTTCCCGACAAGATCCGCATCGCCGAGCGCCTCGACGAGTTCGGCATCCACTACATCGAGGGCGGCTGGCCCGGCTCCAACCCCAAGGACGCCCAGTTCTTCGAGGAGGCCGCCCGCCGCGACTGGCGGACGAGTCGCGTCGCCGCCTTCGGGAGCACCCGACACTGGAAGAACCCCGTCGACCGCGACCCCAACATCCAGGCTCTCCTCGACGCCCGGACGCCCACGGTGACCGTGGTCGGCAAGAGCTGGGACTTCCACGTCCACCAGGCGCTGGGGATCGAGCTCGACCAGAACTTGAGGCTCGTCCGTGAAAGCGTGGCCTACCTCAAGGATCACGACAAGGAGGTGGTCTTCGACGCCGAGCACTTCTTCGACGGGTTCAAGGCCGGAGACGACTACGCCTTGCGGGTCCTGGAGGCCGCCGCCGAGGCCGGCGCCGACTGGCTGGTGTTGTGCGACACCAACGGAGGGAGTCTGCCCTTCGAGGTGGCCCGCGTCACCGCCGACATGTGCGCCCGCTTCGATCGGGTCGGCATCCACACCCACAACGACGCCGAGTTGGGGGTGGCCAACACCCTGGCGGCGGTGGATGCCGGCGCGGCGATGGTCCAGGGGTGCATGAACGGATACGGCGAGCGTATCGGCAACGCCAACCTGACGTCCGTCATCCCCAACCTCGAGCTCAAAATGAACCGGACGACGGTGGGCCGGGAAAAACTGCGGGAGCTAAGCTCCCTGGCGTTCTTCGTCAGCGAGACCGCCAACGTCGCCCTGCCGAACAGCCTGCCCTACGTGGGCAAGAGCGCTTTTGCCCACAAGGGGGGCATTCACGTCAACGCCATCCTCAAGAGCGCGCGGACTTACGAGCACGTCGAGCCGGAGCTGGTGGGCAACAGCCGCCGCGTTCTCGTCTCCGACCTGTCGGGCAAGGGCAACCTCCTGTACAAGATCCGCGAGTTCGGGGACATCGACCTGGACCGGTTGGATCTGAACGCCCTGCTTCAAGAGATCAAGAACCTGGAGTATGAGGGTTACCAGTTCGAGGGCGCCGAGGCCAGCCTGAAACTCCTCGTCAATCATCACACGGGCAACGGAGCCCAGCCCTTCGACGTCAAAGGGTTTCGCGTCGTGGTGGACCAGGCCGTCGACGGGGTCTTCGTCAGCGAGGCGACGGTCAAGGTCCGCGTCGAGGACGCCCAAGAACACACCGCCTCGGACGGGAACGGCCCGGTCCACGCCCTGGACCTGGCCACCAAGAAGGCCCTCTCCCGCTTCTTCCCGGAAATCCTCGATATCCATCTCACCGACTACAAAGTCCGTGTTCTGGACGCCAAGGAGGGCACGGCGGCGAAGGTCCGCGTTCTGATCGAGTCCACCGACGGCCGGGAGTCTTGGACCACCGTGGGGGTTTCCTGCAACGTCATCGAGGCGAGCTGGAGGGCGATCATCGACAGTCTTCTCTACAAACTGGTCTTCGGCAAGACACGCGAAAAACCCCGGGTGGAGTCAGTCGAGGAGCGGTAATCCGGAGGCCAAACACAACATTCAGAATCCTCCGCGGTTTGAAGGTAGAATGCGAGGGTGTCACCGGTGAGGGAGCGTGTCACCCGTGAGGGAGCGATCGGGGCCGCTGGTGGGTCGGGGTAAGATGGCCGACACCGTTCGCATCACGCTGCAGCCTCTCGGCGTATCCTTCGACGTCCCGCGCGGCGCGCCGCTGCGCGACGTTCTGTTCGAACACGGCGTGGATTTCCCCTGCGGCGGCCGGGGAACCTGTAAGGGTTGTCGGGTCAGACTCTTCTCGGGCTACCTGAGGACGACGCCGACCCAGGAGGCGAGACTCACCGAGGAAGAGATCGCCAAGGGCTGGCGCCTCGCCTGCCGTTGCGCGGCCGAGGGCGATCTGTCGCTCGAATTGGCACAGTGGGAGATGCCGGTTCTCGCCGACGAGAGGCCCTTCGGCTTCGTGCCGCGCGAGGGGTTGGGTGTGGCCGTGGACGTGGGCACCACCACGCTCGCCGCCCAGATCGTCGACTTGGAGACGACACAGGTTCTGGGGACGCGCAC
>CAYRCA010000695.1:0-2512 GCA_964422565.1 uncultured Acidobacteriota bacterium
ATGTACGCCAACAACGAGACCGGCGTGATTCAACCCCTGCGCAAGATCGTCGAACTGGCCCGATCGCGAGGCGTCCTGGTGCACACCGACGCCGTCCAAGCGGTGGGCAAGATCGGATTGGATGTGAGTTCCCTGGAGGTCGACCTCCTTTCGATCTCGGCCCACAAGCTGCATGGACCCAAGGGCGTCGGCGCCCTCTACGTGCGGGATGGGACACCATTCGCTCCCTTTCTGCTCGGAGGAGGCCACGAACGGAATCGGCGGGGCGGGACGGAGAACGTGCCCGGGATCGTCGGCCTGGGCAAAGCCTGCGAACTGGCCGCCCAAAGCCTCGAGTTGATGGGCACGCGGGTACAGCGTCTTCGGGATCATCTGGAAACCCTGATCTTGCGGGCCTTTCCAGGGAGTGAGGTCAATGGGGCGACCGACGTCCGGATGCCCCACGTCACCAACATCAGCTTCCCCGGGCTGCGGGGCGAGTCGGTGCTGATCGCCCTCGATTTCCAGGGAGTGGCCGTCTCGACCGGAGCGGCCTGCGCCTCGGGTTCCATCTCCCCTTCCCACGTTCTCGTCGCCATGGGTCTGGCCGAAGAACGGATCGAAGGGGCGATCCGCTTCAGCCTCAGCCGCCTGACCACCGACGACGAGATCGAGTACGCCGGGGAGACCATCCTCGCCACCCTGCAACGCATGGGCGAAGCGACTGTGGCGGGCGATGTACAGTGACACGGTGCGCCGGTTGGTCGCCTCGCTGCCGAACCGCGGGACCCTCCCCGAGCCATCGCACGCGGCGGAGGGTACCAACCCCGTGTGTGGGGACTCGGTGCGGTTTCAGCTACAGGTCGAGGGCGGGAGGGTACTGGCTTGTCGGTTTACCGGATCGGGCTGTCCGGGCGCGGTCGCGGCCGCCGCGGCGGTAACGGAGTTGGTCGCGGGGGGCGGCGTGGAGGAGTGCGCGCGGCTGGACGTGGAGACGCTGATCGCGTACTTGGGGGGGTTGCCTCCTCATAAGCGCCATGGCGCCGAGTTGGCGGTCGAGGTCCTGCGGCGCGCCCTGAAATCGTAGGTTTCAAGTTTCGAGGTTCCGGGACCCCTCGCCACCCCTCGCGCCTCACTCCTGATCCTCCTGACTCCTCTGCTATCATGAGCCCATGTCACGCCACTGGCTGATGAAGAGCGAACCCGGGGTTTATTCCATCGACGACCTGCGGAGGGACGGAAAGACCCACTGGGACGGGATCCGAAACTATCAGGCCCGCAACCTCATGCGCGACGAGATGAGGGTGGGCGACCGGGTTCTTTTCTACCACAGCAACGCCGATCCTCCAGGTGTGGCGGGTCTCGCCCGGGTGGTCCGAGAAGGCTATCCCGACTTTACCGCGTGGGACCCGGACAGCCGGTACCACGATCCAAAGGCCGCTGCGGGCGATCCCCGATGGTCTATGGTGGACATCGAGTTCGAGGAGAAATTCGCCCGCCTGGTGACGCTGGAGGAGATAAAGTCGATGGATGCCCTGAGGGAGATGGTGCTGGTCAGGCGGAGCCGCCTTTCAGTGCAGCCCGTCACTCCCGAGGAATTCGAGGTCGTAGTCTCCCTCGGGCGGCGCGGCTGAAGACCAAGGCAAGAACGCTACGACAGGACGCAGGGCTTCCGGACCGGCTCGCCCGAGGGGGTCGAGGACGGACTTGCAGCTTGGCTTCCAGCCGGTCCCCCCGCGCAGTTCTCCGCACAATCCCGCGGGAGTCGCCCTCTCACGTCGAACGCCCGGGCCCGCGGCAACGGGGCGGGGACGCCCCTTGTCCCCCCTTCCCGAACCGGGACCCCGCTCCACGCATCGGGGCCGTTCCAACCCCTTTCCCGCGCACAGGCCCACTCGACAGAAGGCCCTCGACGAGGGATGATGGAAGAGTGGGGCTGGCCTCGGCCGGTCCGCAGTGGAAAGGACGACAGACGATGCAAGTAGCCACCGCCAGACGTGACCGCGTCAAGCGCCTCTTGTCCGAACTCCACATCGGGGAAAGCAACCCGGGCGCGTGCACCGGCTTCGACCGTTGGCCGGAACCCGGAGGGGCATCGATGACCTCCCACGATCCCACCACCGGCGAACCATTGGCCTCGGTGGTTCAATGCGGCGGGGCCACCTACGACATCGTGGCGCAGAAGGCGGCGGATGCGTTCCAGAGCTGGAGGATGACGCCGGCTCCGAAGCGGGGTCTGGTGGTGCGCGATCTGGGCGAGGTGTTGCGGGAGATCAAGGAGCCCCTCGGGGAGCTCATCGCCGTCGAGATGGGCAAGATCAAGGCGGAGGGTTTCGGCGAGGTGCAGGAGATGATCGACATCTGCGATTTCGCCGTGGGGCTCTCCCGCCAGCTTTACGGGCACACCATGCACTCGGAGCGCCCGGCGCACCGGATGTTCGAACAGTGGCATCCCCTGGGCCCGGTGGGGATCATCACCGCCTTCAATTTCCCGGCCGCGGTCTGGTCCTGGAACGCCGCCATCGCCGCCGTC
>CAYRCA010000696.1:0-2511 GCA_964422565.1 uncultured Acidobacteriota bacterium
CCGGCACGGTTGCCAGTCAGAGATACAGGAACCCTTCGCTCGCGCTCCGCGCGGACCCGTTTCTCGGGGGCCCGACTGGATCGCCCAGCAGTGGGAGGCGGCCCGCTTGGAGGCCAGCCCCGACGGGGCCGTTCTCGTCATCGACGAAGTGCAGAAAGCCGTCGGCTGGTCCGAGTCGGTCAAGCGCCTTTGGGACGAGGACACGCGCGCCGGGGAATCACTCAAGGTGGTGCTGCTTGGCTCGGCACCGCTGCTCGTCCAACGGGGGCTTACCGAGAGCCTTGCCGGACGGTTTGAGATCCTGCACCTGCCCCACTGGTCGCTGGCGGAGATGCGGGCGGCGTTCGACTTCTCCTGGGAGCAATATGTTTACTTCGGTGGCTACCCCGGCGCCGCGCCGCTCGCGGGCGAGCCGGGCCGCTGGCGCCGTTACATCCTCGACGCGTTGGTGGAGACTACGATCGCCCGCGACGTGCTCCTGCTGACGCGAGTGGACAAGCCCGCTTTGCTTCGCCGACTGTTCGAGCTGGGCTGCCGGTATTCCGGACAAGTTCTGTCGTACACGAAGATGCTTGGTCAGCTTCACGACGCTGGCAACACAACCACGCTCGCTCATTACCTGGAGCTGCTGGGAGGCGCCGGACTGTTGACGGGACTTTCCAAGTTCTCGGGGCGAGCCTTTCGGCAGCGTGGCTCGAGCCCGAAGCTTCAAGTGCTGAACACGGCGTTGATGAGTGCGCAATCCGGACTGGAGTTCAGACGTGTGCTCTTCCGATTCGAGGCCGGGAAAGACCGCGAGTTTTGGGGACGCCTTGTGGAATCGGCCGTCGGCGCCCACCTCGCCAACGGGGCGGCCGAGGGGGAGTGCGAACTGTTCTACTGGCGGGAGCGCAATCGGGAAGTGGATTTCGTCGCGCGCGCCGGGCGCTCGGTCACCGCGATTGAGGTCAAGAGCGGTCGCCGCTCGACCGCCTCGGGACTCGCTTCGTTCGAGGAGGGGTTCAAGCCGATCCGCAAGCTTCTCGTGGGCGCCGACGGGATCCCGGTGGAGCGGTTCCTGCTGGAGCCGGTCAAGCACTGGGTCCGACGATAAGCGCGCCGCTCGCGAACCACCCGCACCCCTTGGGGAGGAGCGGCATCCCCCCCCACCGCGAAGAAGGCGCCTCACCCCCGATTCCGCCCCCGCCGACGCGATGCAACGCCAAGCCGCCAAGCCGCCGCGAGCGCGACGGTACAAGAGCCCGATCGCCATTGCGTCTTCGCGTCCTGGCGTCTTCGCGTTGAACTTCGACCTTTCCGTCGTCGCAGTCGGTAACCGCTTTGACAATACCCGGAATGGGTATTAATATGCCCATTATGGGTATGGAGGACGGCCGGACTGGATCGCGAGAGCCGGTTCGAGCGCCGAAACGGTCAGCCGGCTCTCTCGCCGACGCGTTGTTTTCGTCCACCCAGCAGCGGGTGCTTGGTTTGCTGTTTGGCCAGCCCGAACGGAGTTTCTTCGCCACGGAGATCATCGGCCGTCTAAGCGCTGGTTCCGGAGCGGTGCAGCGCGAACTGGGGAAGCTCGCGGAGAGCGGCCTCGTGACCGTGACCCGGGTGGGCAACCAGAAGCACTTCCAGGCCAACCCCGCATCGCCAATCTACAGCGAGCTCCGCGCCCTGATTCGGAAGACGGTGGGCTTGGCCGAACCGCTGCGGCGGGCGCTGGAGCCGGGCCGGGAGGCGATCGAGCTGGCGCTGATTTACGGCTCCGTTGCCGAAGGCAGGGAGAAGGCGGCGAGCGACATCGACCTGTTGCTGGTCTCGGACACGTTGACCCTGGAGGACGTGTATCGCCTTTTGGAGGAAGCGGAGCGGCAGTTGGCTCGTAAGATCCATCCCACTCTTTATGCTTCGGCCGAGTTCGACCGGCGCTTGAGTGCGGGAAACCCTTTCCTGAAGCGGGTCTTGGGCGGCGAGGTGATGGTCTTGATGGGAGAACATCCCGGTGGGTGAAGATGCGCTCGCCAACCTCGAGCGAATCGGCAAACTCAAGGCGGAGCCTGCGACGCGGGCCGAGTGCGAGGGCCTGTTGCGCTCGGGAAGGCACCGTTTGAGAGATGCGGAAAACCAAGGACTGAATATCGAAAGCCGGTTCGATCTGGCGTATAACGCGGCCCATGCCTTGGCGCTGGCGGCCTTACGCCGGCGTGGATATCGATCGGAGAGCCGCTACGTTGTTTTTCAGTGTCTGGGGCACACGGTGGCATTGTCCAAGGAGAAGTGGCGTGTGCTTGACGAGGCACACCGCAAGCGCAACCTGGCCGAGTATGAAGGCGTCTTGGATGTGCGTCCTCGCGTCCTTGTGTCTTCGCGTTGAAATTCGACCCGTCTTCGCGTCCTCGCGTCTTTGCGTCTTTGCGTTGAGTCCGACCAAACCCCGCTCCCCGCCGAGATCCCGGGAAGGCCGATTGTCGAGCGCTCGGGGTCCGGTGTGCGGCCAAGGCCTCACCGGTTACGGGTTAGAAT
>CAYRCA010000697.1:0-2491 GCA_964422565.1 uncultured Acidobacteriota bacterium
CGTCTCCACCAGTTCGCGCTCCACGGCTTCGCGGGCCTCGCGCAGCGTCATCGACGTGTAGCGCGCGTGCGAGGCGTCCAACCCCAGCTCCGACCGGGTGACGCGCTTTCTCTCGCACATGATCGCCGCCCGGCGAATGCGGTTCTCCAACTCCCGCACATTCCCCGGCCAGGCGTACTCTTTGATCGCTCTGGCGGCGTCGGCGGCGAAGCCCAGCAAAGCCTTGCCGCTCTCCTCGGCGTACCGATTCAAAAAGGCGTTCGCCAGCAGGGGCAGGTCCTCGCCCCGCTCCCGCAGCGGCGGCATCTCGATGACCACCACGGCCAGCCGATAGTAGAGGTCCTCCCGAAAGCGCCCCTCGTTCCGGGCCAGCTCGAGGTCAATGTTGGTCGCCGCCACGATCCGCGCGTCCACATCCAGGAGTTGCCGTCCGCCCACCCGCTGGATCTTCCCGTCCTGCAGGAAGCGCAACAGCTTCACCTGCAGCGGTTGGGGCAACTCCCCGATCTCGTCCAGAAAGAGCGTCCCTCCCTGGGCGCCTTCGATCTGCCCCGGACGCTGCGCGTGGGCCCCCGTGAAGGCCCCCTTTTCGTGGCCGAACAGCTCGCTCTCCAGCAGGTTCTCGGGAATGGCGCCGCAGTTGATTGGAACGAAGGACCCCTCGGCCCGGCGCGAGCGCCGGTGGATGGCCCGCGCCGTCAGTTCCTTTCCGGTCCCGCTTTCTCCCACTATCAGGACCGGCGCGTCGGTCCGGGCAACCTTCCGGATCATCGAGAAGACCTCCTCCATGATCGGGCTGGTGCCCAGCATCTCCTCGAAGCCGGATCCCGAACTGGGCGTCCTGAGGCGGCGGTTCTCCCGCTCGAGGTCGTAAAGGTACGCCGCCCGCCGCAGCACGACCCTTAAGACTTCGATGTCGATCGGTTTGGAGAAGAAGTCGTAGGCGCCCCGGCGGACCGCCTCGAGGGCGTTCGCCTTGTCCCCCTGGCCGGTGATGACCGCCACCTTCGCCAGGGGATTCAACGCCAGGATCTCGTCCAGCGTGCGGAATCCCTCCTCCACGTGGGCGGGCTGGGGGGGCAGGCCGAGGTCCAGGCACACCAGGGTAGGCTTCTCCCGGCGGACCGCGTCCACCGCCTCCCCCCGGTCTTCGGCCTGGAGGACCTCGTACTCCTCCTCCAAGGCCCATCTCATCTGGGAACGAATCTCGGAGTCGTCGTCGACAATCAGCAGTTTGAGTTGGGCTTTGGTCATTTTCGTATTCCGGGGTCGGGGGTTCAGGGGTTCAGAGGTTCTTCGAAAAGCGGGTCCGGGGTCCGAATCCTTGTGCGATCGATTTCGCTGGACTTGGGAGCCGGGCTCCCGCCGGCGACAAGGCGACGGCCGAATTTGGAGTGCGGCGGCAGAGGCCCCAAGCTACTGCTTGTGAACGGTTTATTCCCGGACTCGGGCCGGCGACGCCGCTTTGGATGGGTTCCTTCTTCGGAGGGTGCCGAAAACCCGGTGGGCGGCTGGCGTCCGGGGTCCTCTTGTCTCTGTATACAGGCTCAAGACTCAACCTTAAGTGCTCTATATACAGATACTTCGAAAAATCCGATTGGGCGCAATCGGGAGGCCCGACTGAACCCCCGAACCCCGGAACCCCCGAACCTCGCAATGCCGAGACCGCAATCCTCGAGCAGGTTGAGCGCCCCTCCGCAAAGGGCGGATGCCGCCCGGCTCACACCAGCATCTCGTCCACCGGCAACGTTTCGCCGTTCCACTCGATCGTTTCTCCCGACCCGAAGCGGCGAATCCGGCGGTATCCTTCGGGCGAGGGGTCGGCGTGGGTCTCCACAAGCCCCTCGGTCAAGTCGACGACCCAGTACTCGGGAACTCCGTGACGCGCGTAGAGCCCGGCCTTCACGTTCCGATCCAGGGCCGCCGAGGTTTCACCGACCTCGATGACCAGCAGGGTATCTTCGGCCGTCGCCGCCCGGGAGGCGTAGAAGTCGGGCTGGAACGCGAGCACCGCCAGATCGGGCTGCGGCTCCGACTTCTCGGAAAGTTGCAGGGGATTCTGCGGGCTCACGAGGAAGCGTCCCAGGAAGTGCCTATGGAACAGCAGTACGAGGCGGTTTACGCAGGCGACGTGGCGCCTTCCGATCGGAGTCATGGTGACGATCTCCCCCTCGATCAGTTCGACGCGGTCGTCTTCGTCGAAAAGGCCGGCTCGGCCCATCAGGTGGAACTCCTCCACCGTAAAGAGCCGCGGAACAAGGTGGGTGGCCATGGACTCCATTCTAGAACAGTGGGGGGAGGGTTTCGAGGTTTCGGGGTTCAGTCGGGCCTCGCGATTGCGCCGCGCGCAATCGGATTTTTCTCAGCGTGTGAATTTTCGAAACTTGAGTTGAGTATTGGGGCCTGATTCACAGACAAGGGGTTCTCCGAAAAGCGGGGTCCGGGGTCCGAATCCTTGTGCGATCGATTTCGCTGGACTTGGGAGCCGGGC
>CAYRCA010000698.1:0-2482 GCA_964422565.1 uncultured Acidobacteriota bacterium
GACGAGTTCTGACGAGCTGAATGATCAACGGCAATGCGCTTTCCATGATTCCTCGGTTCGGTCGTCGCGGCCGCCCCCGGTCCCCGGGCCCGCCCGCCTCGTGAACGCTCCCCCGCCTGCGGTCGCGCCTCTTGTCCTGGACCGAAGGCGCCGTCGCGCCGATTCTCTCACCGGTTTCCGGGAAAAGAAACCGAATCTTGCGCCTCGGCTTTCCGGCCCCCATTGACCCACGCATCCTCCAGGATCATACTGACCTTACCTTCAGTGAGTCTTTGGTTTCGAGCACCGAGGGAGGTCACGATGTCGGTCGCGAAAGTTATCGAAATCAGTTGCCAGTCCCCCAAGAGTTTCGAGGATGCCATCCGGGAAGGCATTCGCCGCACCGCCAAGACGGTCGACGAAATCCAAACGGCCTGGGTCAAGGAGATGCAGGTCGAGGTGAAGAATGGAGAGGTTACCGGCTACCGAGCCCACCTCAAGGTCACGTTCCTGCTGAAAACGTGAATGCGGGTCAACACTTCAAAAATCGACCGGGCTCCGTTCTTGATCTGCATTCCTGGACATGTCGAGTGCGCGCCGGGAGGATCAGATGAAGCGACACCCGTTGACCTGCCGCTGGACTCCAGTACCGAGTTCATCTCCCGGGTGCTGGCCGACACCGAGGATACCTGGTCGGAGCTTTTCCGGGGCAATGGACTCACGTACCGGGTGCCGACGCTCGTGCTTTTCTCCGGAATGGTGGAATCGGCCTGTGGATTCCAGTCAGCCGCCGTCGGGCCTTTTTATTGCCCCGGCGACGGGAAGGTCTATCCGGACCTGTCCTTCTTCGAAGAGCTGGCCCGATTGGGAGGACGGGGGGATTTTGCCCAGGCGTATGTCCTGGGGCACGAGGTGGGACACCACGTCCAGAACCAGCTTGGCTACTTTGAACCGGCTGAGCAGCTCAAACGACGTAACCCGACTCGGTCGAACGCGGTCTCGGTCCGACTGGAACCGCAGGCAGACTGCCTGGCCGGCGTCTGGGCCCATCACACCGACTTCGGCAAATCCTGGAACCGGGCGACCTTGAAGAGGGTCTGGTGACGGCCGCGGCCATCGGAGACGATCGACTGGGCCGGTTGTCCGGTAGAATGATTGCTCCGGAATCCTTCACCCATGGCTCCTCCCGGGAGAGAGCGGAGTGGCTGAACCGCGGCCTGGAAACCGGAGATCTTCAAGCCTGCGACACGTTTGCGGGAGAGGCTTTCTGGTAGGTCGAACTCGCCTCCCCGCGAAGCGGTCGAAAGCTTGGGGACTGACAGCCACCAGTTGGTCGGAGGGTTCTTCAACAAGTAGTAGGCAGCAGGAAGTTGACAACATGGGAGGTTCCAATGGGATTGTTCGAGTTCGTGAAGGGGGCGGGTGCGAAGCTTTTTGGACGCGGTGAAACCGAGGCGGACAAGGCCGCGCGGGAGCGGGCGAAGGCGGACGCCTTGGTGTCCCAGGTCCGGACGTTTGGTTTAGCCGTTGAAGATCTTCGGATCGAGGTCAAGGACGACGTCGCGACGGTCTTCGGCACGGTGTCGAGCCAGGCGGAAAAAGAGAAAGTGGTCCTGCTGGTGGGGAACGTCGACGGCATTGCGCGGGTGGACGACCGCCTCGAAGTGGTGACACCCGAACCGCCGGCGGTTTTCTACACGGTGGTGCCCGGAGACACGCTCTCAAAGATCGCCAAACAGCATTACGGCAACGCGATGAAGTATCCGGTGATCTTCGAAGCCAATGAACCAATGCTGAAGCATCCCGACAAGATCTATCCGGGCCAGGTCTTGCGGATCCCGCCGCTCGATTGAGTCGAGACCGGCGTCCTCGAAGTGTTTCACATGGGGCGAGCCTCGGGCGCGTCGGCAGTTGCCGTAGAACTGTGGCCGGGGTTCGCTCGTCTGTCTTCAGAACTTGAAGACCAAGCTCGTGATAAACCCGTAGTCGCCGCTGGCGTTCATCGGCGCCCTCTGGGGTCACGTGCTGATGGGCTACTACCTGTCGATGCCCTCGTTGATCGGCGCGGCCTCGCTGTCGGGCATCGTGGTCAACAACGCCATTCTGCTGATCCAGTTCATCAAGGCACACCGGGGAAGGGGGCTGTCGGCGGCGGCCGCCGCCGGTCAGGCCAGCCGGGACAGGCTGAGGGCGATTTTGATTTCCTCGAGCACCACCATCGCCGGCCTGCTGCCCCTGCTGGCGGAGACCAGCACCCAGGCGGCCTCGATCAAACCGCTGGTGATCTCGGTGGTGTTCGGCCTGCTGACCTCGACCGTTCTGGTGCTGCTGGTGATCCCCGCGCTTTACGTGCTGTTCGACGACTGGGGATGGACCCGTGAGCCGGAGGCCCTTGGCGGAGGCGAGTGAGGACATGCCCACGAAGCACCCCGACTTCAAGACCGACCCCTGCCAGCGGAAACCTACAGCGAATCTGCCCCATCCAGCTCCTCCTTCCGTGAGG
>CAYRCA010000699.1:0-2480 GCA_964422565.1 uncultured Acidobacteriota bacterium
AGGAGGATCGTGAAAGCGGAGATCGCCGCCGCCCCGTGGGCGCCGCGCGGACTGCGCACCCCGGACGCGAGCGTCTTGCCGGGCGGCCCGGCGTAGAGAATGCCCGCCCAGAAGAAGGGATGATCCGTCGGTTCGGAGCCTTTCCCGGCGGAGCGCAGGAAGTTCCGTCGGGCGTGGAAGAGGGCCTCGTCGATGGGACGCCCCCGAGCCAACTCGCGGTACAGATCGACGAAGAGGACCGATGAGCGCTCGTCCAGGGCCCACCGGCTCAGGATGAGCGACTGCGCCCCTTGAAGCAGAAAAACCTCCGCCGTTCCGAACCCGTAGGGAAACCCCTCCGAGTAACTGTTGGCGCCGTCGCAGACGGCCAGGCTGAGCAGTTCGGTTTCCAGTTTGCGGTTCATCAATTCGCCCAGGGTCACCCGGTCGTACCGGTCTCCGAGAGAGGAGAAGAGCCAGAATCGGGCGTTGAGCCGAAGATGGGCGGCCACGTGTACCCAGCGCCCGCGAAGAACGGGAGGAAGCCGCGAGGGGCTTTCGATGACTCGCGGCGGAGGTTGGAGGGCTCCGAAGTACCGCCGTTCCCGTCGTGCCTCCTCTCGCGTCAGCAGCTCACGGGAGGTTAAGAGAAGAGGTGGATCATCGATCCCCATTCCCCAGGCGAAACGGCTGTGGGGAGAGGGAAGATAGCTGGTGACATGTCGGTCGCCGAGTCGACGGCCGTCGCGGTGCGTCAGCAGCTCGAAGGGCAGCGCCTGGAACTCCTTGTAGGGGATCAGCAGGATGCGCTTTCCCTCGAGCCAGGGTTCGAGGGGATGGAGGAGTCTTGCGGACAGTTCGCGGATCGCCTCTGGAGCGGGACTGGGCGGCAGGGCCTGGCTGGCCGAATAGAGGGGCTCGGAAACCGTCCGGACGAGCCGGAGGAGGTCCTCGCCGCCGGGCAGCGCCAGAAAGTGGCTTCCCTGGTCGTTTTCGATCCAGACGAACAGGAACTTCCGGTCGGGCCAGAATTCGACCATCGTGGTGTCCGGGGTAAGGACCCACGGTTGGTTTTCGTGGGAGGGGCGCGCCGGGTCGCCCATCGGGAAGCGGGTCTCAAGGGGACCGGCGTCGACCGGAACGCGGGCCTCGGTCAATGAGATCATGGAAGCGAACTCGTCCAGACCGTCGCCGGGGCGGGGAACCAAGGCGCCCGCACCCAGCAGGGCTTCGATCTTCCGCAGCCGGAGCAGGGTCCTGCCTCGGATGGCCGTGCGGGCCTCGTCCGCCCGGCCCCGGCGCACCAGGTAGCGAATCCATCCGTCGAACAGGGGCGAGACGGCGCGCCGGAAAGGGAAGGAGGCGTCGATATTGTAGACCAGTTCCTCCCGGTTCAGCGACTCCCGGTACAGGCGACCGGCCTCCTCGAACCGCCCCTTCTGTTCGAGCAGTCGGCCGAGTGCCAGGGCCGCCCTTCGGGCCAGAAGCCACTGCCCGGACGCACGGCTCAACTCGACCGCCGTCCGCAGGTGCTCCAGGGCCCCCCGCGTGTCGCCCCGCCGCTCCTTCTTCCCGCCCAGCAAAATCTCTCGCGACACCTCGACGGAGACCTCGCGCGGCGCCAGGTTCAAAATCGGCTCGGGGGTTTCGAGCAATTCCGCCTCGGCCAGCGCGAAGGCGGCGGGCGCCAGGCCGCTGTCGGGTCGGGCAAGCTCCAGGAAGCGGAGCCCGCGGTCCATGTCACCCTCGTTCTTCAAGAAGATGGCGACGTTCAACAGGAGGGGGTGGCGAATCTCCGGGGAAGTCCTTCGGGTTATCCGAGAGAGAGCCTCCAGGAAAGAATCTCCCGCGTGGCGGGGGAGGTCCAACTCCTGGTAAAGCGTGGCCAGATTGTTCCAGATCGAGACTTCTCCGTCGTCGAAGGAGATGCGAGTCCAGATCTCGAGAGCTCGGTAGAAGGCGGCCACGCTCCGGGTCAGTTCGTCGAGGTTCCGGAGTGCGAAGCCGCGGCTCTGATGAAGCAGCGCTTCGAGATAGAGGTAGTGCCGACCCTCGATCTGGTCCAAGGCTTCGTCCAGCAACCGAAGGCTCTCCTGAAAGCGTTCGTCCTCGGCGAGGATCTGCGCCTGTGAGTACCGGCAGAAGGCCGCCTCGGTCTTCCCGCCGTCCCGCTCCAGCAGTCGGCGCGCCTCCTCGTAGAGGAGCAGGGCCTCGTCCATGCTCTCGGCCTCCCACCTGCGGCGCGCCTCACTTTGAAGGTGCAGTGCCGAGACGCGGGCCGATGTCGGCACCTTGAGCGCCTCGAACGAATGGTCGCCCGTCGCCGCCTCGATGGCCTCGATCCCCTCCCGGACTGGTTCGCTCTGCCGAAAGGCCTCCTTGAGGGCCTGGTGAGCCTCCAGCGGGGAGTGGCTGTAGACGGCCACGAGGGGATGCGGATCTTCCGGCGGAGAGGCTCCACGCGAGCTTCCCGGGGAAGCGAGAATGAGCCCCGCGAGGCT
>CAYRCA010000700.1:0-2479 GCA_964422565.1 uncultured Acidobacteriota bacterium
GTGATTCGGTCCAGATACGCCCGGTTGCCCTCCATCACCCCGCCGCCAAAGACAACCAGCGAGGGCGCGAAAAGGCCGATCGCCGAACCGAGGGCCTGTCCCATCAACGTCGCGGCACGGCCCACTACCCGGCCCGCCTCCGCTTCTCCAGCCCGAAACCGCTCCATGAGGGCTTCGGCGTTCCGAACCTCGACACCCATGCGGTCGGCCAATCGGACCAGTCCCGGTCCGGAGCAAAGCGTCTCCAAGCAGCCCCGATTGCCGCAGGGGCAGTCGAGGCCCGCGGAATCCACAACGAGATGACCAACCTCCGCCTCCCCAACCGGCCCCAACGCCAGCAGGCGGCCGTCGTGGACTACTCCGGCGCCGATGCCGGTCCCCACGGTGACGTAGAGGAGGACCCCCTCCCGAAGGTCGAAACCGCGGTGAGCCTCCGCCAGAGCCGCCAAGTTGCAGTCGTTCTCGATATACGCAGGGGCCCCGAAGAAGGCCGACAGTTCGACGACCGGATCCACCTCCTCCCAACCCGCCTCGTGATAGCAGGCCGCCGGGCGGCGCGGCCCTCGGTGGACAGTGCCCCCGAACCCGATGGAAACCGCCCGGGGAGAAGCCTTTCCCAGCAACCGGCGGCCCAACTCGCGCAGCACGTCCAGGGTTTCGGGCGCCCGCTGGCCCGCCCGTCGGTATCGGACGTCCCGGGAGGTGATTCCTCCCGAGCCGTCCGCCAGGGCCGCCACCAGCTTGGTGCCCCCAGTCTCGAAACAAAGGATCGGTTGGGACGCCTCAGTCACCTCGGGCGGTTATGGTATAAAAGTTCCCCAGGTACGTGAAGCCCTCGAGAGGTGGTCACACCCCATGCAAACCCAAAGGGACACGATTCTGACCTATCTGGAGACCTATAGGAGGGAGACCCTGTCGCTTCTAGAGGGGATCCCCCTCGGTCCGATCGCCTCACTGATCGAGTTGCTGGAACAAGCCAACCGGGACGGACGACAAATCTTCCTGTGCGGAAACGGGGGCAGCGCCGCCACGGCCAGCCATCTGGCCAACGATCTTGGCAAGGGCGCCTCGGGTCATCGGAGCCGCCGATTTCGAGTCCTCTCCCTCACCGACAACGTGCCCTGGATGACCGCTGTAGCCAACGACCTGGACTACTCCCGGATCTTCGTCGAGCAGCTCCGGAACTTCGCACGGCCGGGTGAGGTCCTGCTCTGTTTGTCGGGCAGTGGAGAATCAGAGAATATCTTGGAGGCGGTTCGCTGGGCCAACGAAAACGACCTGGCCACGATCGGATTCTGCGGATCCCCCGGCGGGCGGCTCGCTCGGCTGGCCCGTCATGTCGTGAGGGTCGAGACAGGGCATATGGGTCGGATCGAGGAAAGCCATTTCTTCCTCCAGCACCTGCTCGGCTACTATTTCATGGAGACTCCGGATCCTGCGGTGGAGTAAGGGCCGCCTGGAGACTCCGGAGGAGGAGGGCGGATTGTCCTGCTGACGTGGGCGGTCCTGCCTGTACCCGCGGGGCGCGCGGCCGCGGACCGGGAGGACTATCGGCTCGTCCCGATCCTGGTGGTGGACCCGGGGCGCTCCGATTACATGGACCGCTTCGCCGGGATCCTGGAGCGCTGGCTGGGTCGGCTTTTGCGCCGCCAGCGTGTCGCTTTCGTCGACGCCCGTCGGGATCACGGCATTACCTCGACCAATCCCGGTCATGCCGCGGTCGCCACCTCACTGAGAAGCCTGTTCGCGTGGAGGAGCCCGGTACCCGGGGACCGGTCGACTACGATCGGGCGGCGCAATCTGCCGCGCTCGGACGTCGAGCGGAAGGCGGCGACGCTCCCGGAGGAGTGCGCCTTTATCCGCAAGGTTTGGACGCGAACCGAACTGGAGAGCACCTCCTCGATATCGCGGCGACGTTGGCGGGCTTGCTCGGTATTCCCGTCCCGGAGGAGATCGACGGGCGGGACCTGCGCGGGAAGTTCGGCCGGTAGGAGAAGCGGAGGTCCAGCCGGCCTCCGGGGGGGATTCGGGGGGGTCGCGCGACCCGGAACCGATCCGAGGCGGCGGCTCAATCCGACGGAGGAGATGCCTGTTGTTCCCGGTCCGGACAGGCAGGGATGCCTGTCCTCCTCTTAACAGGCAGGGATGCCTGTCCTCCCCTTAACCCGGCAGCTGATCGTAGACCTCGCGGATTCGCTCCTCGCCGTAGATCCGTTCCAGGCGACGCACGATAAAGTGGCCTCTGGCCATAGCCTGGAAGTGGGAGATGAAGATTGAATTGATCACCGCGCCCCCCACGGCCCCGATCGCCGGTACGGCCATCGCCGCCGCCTTCTGCGAAACGACCACCCCGAAACGGCTGCCGATGGCGGCGATCAGGCGCACCAAGGCTGGCGCGCCCTTGTTGACCACCCCCTTCTGGGCCAGATGGCGGATCGCGTCGGTCACCGTGCCGGCCAGAGCGGACCGAATCGCGAAA
>CAYRCA010000701.1:0-1873 GCA_964422565.1 uncultured Acidobacteriota bacterium
GACCCGGACGCGAGGGCCTACACGGATTACCGGGAGTTGCTCGATCGGCGCGATCTGGAGGCGGTGATTATCGCCACCCCCCTGTGGCTGCACGCCCCCATGTCGATCGACGCCCTGCAGGCCGGCAAGCACGTCTTCTGCGAGAAGAATATGGCCATGAAGATCGACGAGTGCCGCCGGATGCTGGCGGCCGCCGGGTCGGCGCGCAAGAACCTCCAGATCGGCCACCAGCGCAACTACAACCCCCTGTATCACGAGGCCAAGCAGTTGATCGATACGGGGGCCATCGGCGACGTCTATCACGTCCGGGCCGTGTGGCATCGAAACGGCGACTGGCGCCGACCGGTTCCCGAAATCGACTTCGACCCCTCGCCCTGGGGCTATCCGAGTCGAGAACACCTGGCCAACTGGCGCCTGTACGACAAGTACTCGCTGGGCCTGATGGCGGAACTGGGAAGCCACCAGCTTCAGATCGTCAACTGGTTCGCGGGTAACCTGCCGAACCAGGTGCACGGCTCCGGCGGAGTCCACCGCTATCAGGATGGGCGGAAGGTGCCGGACCACGTCTACACCATCTACGAGTACCCCAACGACTTGACCTTCATGTTTACCTCGATCCAGTCCAACGCCTGGGATCACTATTACGAAGCATTCTTCGGGACCAACGGAACGATTCTCCTCAGCGGGGAGCGGGAGGCGCTGCTCTATCACGAGGGGAGTGTCGAGGCGACCGAGGTGAAGGTTGAGGCCGTGTCGGGGGACAGCCCGGTTATGCAGGCTTCGGAGAGTCGCGCCCGCGACGCCGCGGGGGCCGTCGCCTCCAGCACCGCCGCCGGCTTCAGCGCCCTCACCGCCTACCGCCTCGAGCTGGAGGGCTTCGCCCAAACGATTCGCAACGGCCGTCCCAATCTGTGCGACGGCGTCGAAGGCATGAACGCCGCGGTGAGCACCATCATGGGCTTCGACGCGGTGAACCAGCGGGCGACGCTGCCGATCAGGGACGACCTCTACGCCCAGCGCGTCACCTGACCGGGGCGGCGCGGCAAGACAGGTTGGTCGGACGAAACCGCGGTTCCGGCATCGCGACGGCATTTGAACTCGATTCTTTTTCCCGTTACCCTTGAGATCAAGCCCGACCCGCGCGCTTGGGGGAGCTGAAAGTCTCGGCTGAGAGGATGCGGACGGCATCGACCCCAGAACCTGATACGGGTAATTCCGGCGAAGGGAAAGTCGGTCAACGTCTCTTTGCTCCCTGAAGACGCGACGAGCTTTAGGAGGCAGTCCCGTGAAGGAAAAGCACGTCAAGAAGGAGGCCGTTCCCTCCCCGCAGATTACCGTCCAGCCCCTTCCGGGGTCGACCAAGATCCACCTCCAGGGGGGTCGTCCCGATCTCCGCGTGCCCATGAGGGAGATCGCCCTCTCGGAGGGCGACGACGGGCGGTGCCGTACATTCCCGGTCTACGATACATCGGGTCCGTACACCGACCCGGAGGCGTCCGTGGACGTCCACCGGGGACTTGCGACGCCACGGCTCGAATGGGTGCGGGAGAGGGGGGACACGGAGCAGTTGCCCAACTATTCCTCCCTGTTCAGTCGAAGGAGGATGCGGGATTCAGCCCTGGAGCCCTTCCGTTTTCCCCGAGCGAGGGTGCCGAGGCGAGCCCGGCGGGGATGTGCGGTGACACAGATGCACTATGCCCGCCGCGGCGTTGTCACCCCCGAGATGGAGTTCGTCGCCATCCGGGAGAACCAGGCCCGCGAGCTGGTGGTGGAGAAGAGCGGAGATCCGTCCGTCCTGGCGCAGCACCCGGGCCAGGCCCGCGGCGCCCGGATCCCCCAACGGATCACTCCCGAGTTCGTGCGCGACGAGGTC
>CAYRCA010000701.1:1883-2470 GCA_964422565.1 uncultured Acidobacteriota bacterium
CCAACATCAACCACCCCGAGCTCGAGCCGATGGCCATCGGTCGCAACTTCTTGGTCAAGATCAACGCCAACATCGGCAACTCGGCCGTTGTCTCCTCGATCGAGGAGGAGGTCGAGAAGATGGTGTGGGCCATCCGCTGGGGAGCGGATACGGTGATGGACTTGTCCACCGGGCGGAACATCCATGAGACCCGGGAGTGGATCATTCGCAATTCGCCGGTTCCCATCGGCACGGTTCCCATCTACCAGGCCCTGGAAAAGGTGGGCGGCCGGCCGGAGGACCTGACCTGGGAAATCTACCGCGACACCCTGATCGAACAGGCCGAGCAGGGGGTCGACTACTTCACGATCCACGCCGGCGTTCTTCTGCGCTACATCCCTATGACGGCCGGCCGTGTCACCGGCATCGTCTCGCGGGGCGGATCGATCCTGGCCAAGTGGTGTCTGGCCCACCACCAGGAGAACTTCCTCTACACCCACTTCGCGGAGATCTGCGAGATCATGCGGGCCTACGATGTGTCCTTCAGCCTGGGCGACGGCCTGCGGCCCGGATCGATCGCCGACGCCAACGACGAGGCGCAGTTCGCC
>CAYRCA010000702.1:0-2458 GCA_964422565.1 uncultured Acidobacteriota bacterium
CGAAAGCGGGGACGGAAACGAAGAAGTACTCTCTCCCGTCCTCCTCGCCGCGACGCCGCTCACGGGTGGTGTGGCTCACCGAGAACCGGATATTCTCGAAGGCGGGGAGGACCCGGTGCGCCAGGGTGGTCTTTCCCGACCCCGAGGGACCGCTCAGGATGAAGAGGTTGCCCCTATTCAACATTTTGTACCTGCTCCCGGATACGCTCGACCTCCGCCTTCGCCTCCACCGCCGTCTCGGACACATCGCCCAGTCCGGCTTTCGCCAGCATCGTGTTCACCTCGCGGTTCAGTTCCTGGCACAGAAAATCCAGGTTCTTTCCGACCGGCGCGTCGCCCGGACTCTCCAGGCAGGACTTGAATCGATTCAGATGAATCCTGAATCGCTCGATTTCCTCCGATATGTCCGCCCTTTCGACGTAGAAGAGCAACTCCTGGGCCAGGCGGCCCTCGTCAAAGGAAAGGTCGCCGGTATGTTCGGAAACCGCCCGGTCGAGCTTCTCCCGGTAATGGGTCCTGACACGTTCGGCCCCGTCTCCGATCCGGGTCGCCAACCGATCGAGTGCCTCGACACGCTTTGCGAGCTCGCGCCGGATGGCCTGTCCCTCGACCTCGCGACTTTCCAGCAGGCGGCTTACGGCCTCCCGCACAGCCTCCAACAGGGCGGCTCGAAGAGTCTCGCTCCGCGCCCATTCGCCGCCGACGGACACCAGGCCCGGAATCGATATCAAATCCGAGACCGCCAACTCGCCACCGACTCCCAGCGCCCTCAGGCGCTCTGCGATGCGCAAATAGCTCTCAAGAAGACCGCGGTTGAGCTCCACCTGCCAGGCGCTCTTGACCTGCAGGTCGACGAAGACATCGACCCGGCCCCGGGCCACCGACTTCTGGACCTCGCTCTTCAAGAGAGGTTCCAGGTCGATG
Source organism: uncultured Acidobacteriota bacterium (assembly GCA_964422565.1). GTDB lineage: Bacteria > Acidobacteriota > UBA6911 > RPQK01 > JAPXNP01 > CAYRCA01. The sequence continues at coordinate 925 of CAYRCA010000702.1, forward strand.
AGTTCGCGGGCCAGGCGGGCCTTGAAGTCGAAGTACCGCCCGTTGACGGTCTTGATGTCGACCACGATCTCCGCCTCCTCCAGGCTTCGCCGGGCATGTCCGAATCCCGTCATACTGAGCATTTGGTCCCCTTGCCTCACGCCGGCTGGGTGGGCACTTCGACGTCGATGAACTGCAGTTCGTACAGTTTCCGATAGATTCCCGAGTTGCGCATCAATGCCTCGTGAGATCCCTCCTCCACGATCCCGCCCCTGTCCAAGACCACGATCCGGTGGGCAAGTCTGACGGTCGACAGCCGATGGGCGATGACCAGGGTCGTGCAGTTGGTCATCAGGTTGTGCAGGGCCTGCTGGACCAGCCGCTCCGATTCCGAGTCCAACGCCGAGGTGGCTTCGTCCAGGATCAGGATGGGCGCCCGTTTCAGGATCGCGCGGGCGATGGCCATTCGCTGCCGTTGTCCGCCGGACAGACGATGACCCCGCTCTCCGATGATCGTGTCGTACCCCTCCGGCAGTTCCATCACGAAGTCGTGGATAAAGGCGGCCCGCGCCGCCTCCACGACCGCCTCGAAGGGGCGCTCGGACCCATACGCGATGTTCGCCCGAACCGAGTCGTCGAAGAGGAACGTGTCCTGGGTCACCAACGCGATCTGAGAACGCAGCGAGCGCACGGTGACGGTCCGAATATCGACCCCGTCGATGCGGATCCGGCCCTGCGTGGGATCGTAGAAGCGGGGTATCAAGTTCACCAGGGTTGTCTTGCCGGCGCCGCTCATCCCGACCAGCGCCACGATCTCGCCCTTTCGGACCCGCAGATCGACGTCCCGCAAGACCGGGAGCTCCGCTCCTCCCGCATAGGAGAAGGAAACCCCCTCGAAGCCGATCTCCCTTCGCAACGGCGGCAGGTCGCCTGCGCCGGGGGCGTCGGTGATCTCGGGACGGGAGTCGAGCACCTCGAAAATCCGGTGCACCGAGGCCAGCGTCTGCTGAAAATGCAGGTGCATACGGGACAGTTTCTTGATCGGCTCGTAGAGCCGAAACAGGGCCGCCACGAACACCACAAAGGCGCTGAGGGTGAACCCGTGGCTGATCTTGTAGTTGAAGTAAAGGAGAAAGGGAACGAAGGCCAGGTAACCGATGAATTCGATCAGCGGGGATCCCAGGGCGTTGACCTTGGCGATCCTCAGGTTGGTTCGAACGAGCCTGTCATTCAAAGCGCCGAAGCGGCGTCGTTCCAGGTCCTCGGCCACAAACGCCTTGACGATCTTCTGCCCGGAGATGGTCTGCTGGAGGGTGTGGGAGATGTCCGACAGGCTTTCCTGGCTACGCAGGCTCTCCCGGCGCATCCTCCGCCCCAGCCGAACCGTGATGGAGAGAATGAGGGGCGCGATACAGAAGGAGAGCAGAGCCATCTTCCAGTCGGCGTAGAAGACCAGGGCCAGAAAGAAGATCAGCAGAAAGACCTGTCGGACGAAGTCGGTTAGTCGCTTCCCGACCGCGTCCTGGTCCGACACCGATCCGATCGTGACGCCCAG
>CAYRCA010000703.1:0-2446 GCA_964422565.1 uncultured Acidobacteriota bacterium
GAAACGCGGCGCGACTTCGGCCACCTCATCGGCGGACGGTTCACCAAGGCCCAGGAACTCTCATGACCCGCTCGTGAGGTGCATCGCCCGGTTAGCGGGCTGCCTCACAGGAGATCGCGGAATCTCTCCGGGGTCAGGCCCGCGTCACGAACGATCCTCCCATTGTGAACGCGTTGACCGGATTGTGGCGCGGAATGGTGATGATCCTCGAGCCATCCGACATCACGATGTGCTTGCCCTGACGGACGATCCGGAACCCCGCCTTCTGGAGCGCTCGGACCGCATCCAGGTGATTTACTCCCGCGATGCGGGGCATCGCCTAGCCCGAGACCTCAACCTCTCGGACCTCGGCATCGCGAAGTAGCTCATCGCGCGCCGCCAGGTACTCTTTGATCGCATCCTGAATGTTGGCCAACGCCTCTTCTTCGGTTCGCCCCTGTGACCAACAGCCGGGAAGTCCGGGCACGGACACCGAGTAGCCTTCCTCTGTGTGATGCAGGGCAATCTTGTACTTCATCGCTGTCCTCCGAGTTGAGGATACACCACCTCATCCTGTCCCGCCCAACGGCTCCGGTGCAGCGGCAGGCCGCGGAGCGGACCGTCCGCTGCAACCGGTTGTTGAATCCTTAATTTGTTAGCTGGCCCTCAGGAGTTGTAGGCATTCTGAAGCGCACCAGGGCGAATTCTTTTCCTGCTTTGGGTGGAGGCCCGTGGTGTTCAGTAAAAAATGGATTCCTCGCATCTGCATCGGGTGATATTTATCGGAACCGTTCCACGCGAGCACGGCCATGGCCGTCGGCCAGAACTCCGCCGGATGGTCTTCGGACAGGCTCACCCTGCCATCATCCCGCTGGTCCTCGGCGAGCCTGACGCGGGCGGCGCTTACCAACTCCAGACGCTCTCCCACCGCAAGAAGGCCCAACACCGCCCAAGCGGTGGCGTCGGGCCGATATTGGCCCCCTGGGATCGAGGAAAAACCACCATCCGGAAGGACCCGGCTGATGATATCGAGTGTAAGCGATCTGACGAAGGAATCCGTCATGGCGGCAACTAGGATAGGGTAAGGATGGGGGCTATCCTCCTTGTGGTTGCTAGTTCAGCTTATCTCTACTACCGAATTAATAGAAGCGAGGTGACTTGGACGGCGGCGGAGGATGCCGGTCAACCTCAGCTGTCAAAGGCCGTCACCGGCGCCGACGATCCTCGTCCGCGCGAAAGCGAAATCGGCGATTTCTTGAAACGCAAATGCGCCCGGTCCCCGACTCCGCCGTGTGGATTCGCGGCGCGGCGGGCGAGAGCGGAAGAGCGGCGGCGCTCAGCGACGAAGATGGATGGTTTGGGGCAAGGTCGAGGACGGTGAGGAGGAAGCCCCGATCGCCGGAGCGCATGTAATATATGACGTGCGGATCGAGCTCCCGGATGGGAACGGCGCCTCCGGACTCCTTGATACTTACGGATCACTAACGGTGAGAATGTTTATGTCAAGCGGCCCGTTGCAGATCGAAGTGATTAAGTAAAACATCCCCCGGCAGAGCCCAAACGGGGCGCTGCCGCAGGCGATGCGATATGGAGGCGCCGGGGGAAGGAGCGGGGGGTGGCTTGCCGCGGCGCGACGGGGTGCTCGGTGCTCGACCGGGGCTACAGAGTCTTCTGCCCGGGAACTTCGGTGAATACTAGCGATCTCGTCCACCGGGCCGGCGGGACCCCAAGTCTCCGAATGACCTATACTTGTTCCCGCCGAAAATTGCGTCGACGATGTCCTCGGCAAGTCGAAGGGAGGGCAACCGTGATGTTCGGGAAGCGGGCGTTGCCTGCGTTCACTTTGACGGCCGTTCTGGCCGTCGGCTTTTCCGGGCCAATTCGGGAGGGCCTTCCGGAATCGGATGATCGGATTCCGCGATTCCCGCCCGCCGTCGAATCCGAATCGCCGGATCCGCCGCCCTTAACCCATCGGAAGCGGATCGTGTTTCAAAACGTCGAAGACCTGCCGCTTGGATACGTTCCGAGCGTGAGGACGGTTACTACATACCGACCGAGACGGGACTGGCCCATTTCGACCCGTCGGGCCGCCTGATCCGCTTGTCGGCGGCCGACCTTTTGAAACGGAGGGAACTCGGCCGGTTCGAGGGGGTGGTGACCTTCAGCGGCACCTCTCGTCTGTTCTATCTCTTAGGACTGAAGCCGAGCAGCGGGATTTTCGCCCTGGATCCGGAGGGCGCGTCGTGAGCGGCGATCGGCATCCCGCGCCGGACCGCCGGCTGTCGCCCGACGAGGCGCGCGCGTATCTGGACGCACCGATCACCGACGCCGAGCGCGACGCCGTGCGGGATCTCGTGCGCTGGTTCCGCCGGCGGTACCCCACACCCGTCGACCGCCTGGCGTATGTGCGGCGGGCCTACGCACGCTGGCGGCGCACGCAGGGACTGGCTGCCCGCACATCACACGG
>CAYRCA010000704.1:0-2436 GCA_964422565.1 uncultured Acidobacteriota bacterium
TCCCCCCGGACGCGGGACGCTGCGCCGCGGGCGAGCAAGGGTCGCGCCGGCCCGCCTACGTCGGCGAAGGTCGGCGACACAAACCCAGCTCGATACCCCCTCGCTCATCGAATGCCCATAGAGCCACGAACGCAAAAACTGGGTGGCTACCGAATCGAGGGTCCCTACTTCTGGAGTCAGCGATCATCGCCGACTTTCCACCCGAACTCGAACAATCAGAGGTAGGTGGCCTTCTCAATATCATTTGCAGATCATCGCGCGACAGTAGATGCCCAGGTCGTTGAGAAGACGCCCGACGGCTGTGGGCCTGATGGGCTCCTCGGTCGTGACGCCTTGGCGAAATGCGCGCTCGTGCTCGGCCGAGAGTCTGTGGCAATAGCCTGCGATTGACGAACGCGGCGCGGCTGATTGGAGTTGCACCTGCCGTCCGCAGAGGCTCGGCTGGGGATGACCCGACGCACCACAGGCCTGCGGCCGAGATGCCTAGCCCCCCTGGACCCCCGGCAGGGTTGCGGGATCACGACGAACTCCCCTTTGCCGACTCCGGGTCAAATGGGGGAGCACGGAGCAAAAGCGGCGGATCTCTTCCCATTCATTCTTGGGGATGCCGAGGAAGGCGCCCGCAAACTGCGGATCGTAGTGGACGCCGGACAGGCGCTCGATTTCCCGCCGGGCGTGCTCGTAGGTCAAAGCTTTACGGTAGGAACGATTCGACGTCATGGCTTCAAGGGTGTCCACCACCGCCACGAGCCTGGCGCCCATCGGAATCTTACCGCCGCTCAAGCGGTCGGGGTAGCCGGAGCCGTCCCAGCGTTCGTGATGACCGAGGACCAGCAGGGTCGCAACATTCGTGAAGCCGACTTCCTTCAGCATCTCGTGTCCCAGGCGCGGATGCTTTCGCACCTCCACCCACTCCGCCTCGGTCAGCTTACCCGGTTTCAGCAGGATGCTGTCGGAGATCCCGATTTTGCCGATGTCGTGCAACAGCGCACCGCAGGCGATTCCCTCCATTTCATCGCCCGCGATGCCGCATTCCCACGCCAGGCGGACCGCGTAGCTCCGGACTCGCACGGAATGGGAATTGGCTGCGCCTTCACGGGCGTCCAGCGGCCTCATCAGAGCCTCCAGAGTCATGCCGTTCCGGCCCGGCAGTGCTCGAAGACCGGAGATGGGGGCAACAGACTTGGACTGGACCAGTTCCTTCAGCGTGTGGCTCAATCGTTGGTCCCGGATCCTTGCGGAACGGATTCCGAGGGCTTTGCACACGCTGCCGACGACCTGCGAGAGATCGAATGGTTTGGCGATGTAGTCGACCGCGCCGTGCTCCATGGCGTCATCGCCGTCTCCCGGTCGGCCGTCACCCGCGATCGTGATGACGGGGACCGCCGGGTAATGGGCCCGCAGGTGATCCAGCAGCTTAAACCCCTTGCCGTTGGACCTCCGAACGTCGGAGATGACCAGGGCGAAGTGGCGCCCGTTCATTCTCCGTAGGGCCGCCTCGCCGGAAGCGGCAACCCGGCACTCGTAGCCGCAAGCCGAAAGGAAGCTGGAAAGGAGTTCGCGGCACACCGCTTCCTCGTCGACAATCAGAATCCTCTCCGAACGGCCTCCGCCTGAACCGTTCGCCTTGATCGCGAAGGACCTCGCCTGTGGGAGTGGGACGGCCCCACGGGAAAAAGCATGCATCAGGAAACCCATCCATGGACTCATCGAAATTCTCCTCCGTCTCCGGCTGGAATAGAACCGCCCTCGGCGGTTGAGGTTCGGGATGGAGCTGAAGCGAAACTCGCTGATGGGAACCCCTCGACTCCCGAACCCGGCACACAACCGCCTACCGGCTAAGGCTGAATGCCTGACACCTCGATATATCATGTTTCCAATAATCCCTAGCATCTCCTGACTGTAGCTTGAGGCCGACATGTGTGTCCGGTCAAAAGTGCTCAGCCTTCTCAGAGACAAACAGTCGGAAGGAAGAAGGAGGGATACAGGCCGCAGGTTTTCGCTCGGCCGGGACGGGAACAGCTCTCAAGCGAACGTTTGAGCCAGCGGGAAGCACCGCTCCCCGAGACTGCGGGAAGGAAGTCCTCAACGTCTCCTGAAAGGTTCAATCGTGGCGCGCGGAAAACCTATCGGGCGTGAAGGCATATTCCCGCCTTCGACCAGCAAACGGAGCCGGGACGTCCGCGGGAAGGCGCCTTTGCTCTTGGCATCCTGAGCATGCTCTCGACCGTCTCGTCCAAGTCGAGCACGGCGGGGAGGTTATCTTGGGGATACGAGCACCATGGTCGTGCCGGCATCAATACAGAAGCTAAGCTACTGCAAGAGAAATACTGAAACTGAGCCGCTCCCGATTTCCTTGGATACAAAATAAGTGGGATGGGAGAGAATGCGATGTCCGAGGAGATCATGAGGAAAAAAGAAAAGAGATCAGACGAC
>CAYRCA010000705.1:0-2430 GCA_964422565.1 uncultured Acidobacteriota bacterium
CCGTCTTCTCCGGGGCTCCCCATCCGCCGTAATGTTGGGTGCCGTGCAGAGACCTCCTCCTTCGGTCGATCAGGTCTCGGATTTCGTTTGCCATCTGTGCGTTGATTTCCAACGCCATCGGGTAGATAAATTCATCCGTCTCCTCAACGTAGCGCCGCACGAACGCGTCCTCGAAAACGATCGTATGGAGATCGGTGAGATTGCTGATTCTGTCCGCAATTTTCAGAACTCTGGCGTGGTGCGAGCCGCGATCCCGGATCCGTGCCAGATAATCCCTCTTCGGCTCCCGACCTCGGGTCACCTCCAGAACCAGTTCGACGACCCGCGCACCGTCCTCATCGATCGCTCTAATTCCTTCCGGGTCGGTTTCCGGGATCTCCTCGAACAGGTCGTGTATGACCGAAGCTTTGAGAAGCACCGCATCGGTGACGTGATAGTCGATCAGTACGGCCAGCGTGGCCATGGCGTGCCGGAACTGGTTTCCCCCGACCCGACGACCGCGTCCGATCAATGCGGTGGCCTTCTGAAGGTAGGGCGCGAGCACCAGCCTTTCCAGTTCGATTCTCTCCCGATCCTCCATCGAAATCCTCCCCTCCCCGAACTCCGGGTTGAATCTACCCCCGAGGCGCTTGGGCTTCAAGTCGTGTAGGTTCCGTGCCGGACCCCCGCCCGCGTTCCGTCCAAGAGTACCACCGGCGTCGGACAACCAGCACTATCGGGGTGTGCTTCCCCCTGTGGAAAGCCGTTGGATCGGGCATGAAAGAACGAATGGAACCGCTTGAAGAAAAGATAGCCCGCGTGGTCAAAGAGCGAGTGGCCGTTGTGCCATACGACCCTCGTTGGCCGGGAGGTGTTTGAACGGGAGCGGCTTCATCTGCCGAAGATGGTGCCGGACACTTGATAGTCTCGTAAATAGCTTTGATGAAAGGATTTCGAAACGCGGGTGGCACCAATTTTGCGACCTGTTGCGAGGGGAGAGTTGGGGACTGTGCCCAACTTCCTCCGTAAGCATCTCCACCGAATCTTCATGGGTATCGCCGGGCACACACGCGTCGTGCGCCCTCTCCCTCGTGGATGCTGTTTTCGATCCAGGTCGGCTGACTTCTTCGTCGAATCGGCGGCCGCCCAAAGCTGTAACCTGATCCCCGAATCCCCCTCCGCGGGAAGCCCCCCGCCTGCCGCCTTGGCCGCCTGGTTTGGGATGGGCAGGGCTTTGCTCGTGTTCGGCAACCGCGTTTAACGGCGCTTGGAGTCCTTCTCAATCTTCTTCTTCAGATGCTTGGCGAAGGATTCCGCCGAACTCTGTCTGCCGCGCGCCGAGTTTTTTTTGTCCACGTTGTAGGCGAAAGCGATGACATCGGTGCGGAGATTCGTCACGGCGAAGCTTGCCGTCTCATCCGTGCCATGCTGGCCCAACAGAAGGCGTCGAGCGGTGCCCGGTCTCGATCCGCTGTCGGAGATGGCCGCGATTTCGAAGTCGGCGGCTTCCGGGTCCGTGACCACAAGCACCGGCGTCTTCTTCTTGCTCAGGGCTGCGGCGACGAAAAGCTCATACCCTTCGGCCGGGGCAATGTACACCTTGGAATGGGGTGGAATGATGGTGCTCTGGCCCATGAGGGTGACAATCATGGGCGAGAACAGGACAAGGATGAGACTGGATAAGGTTTTCATTCTCACTTTCCTCTCGCGTTCTTGTGCCTTGGTTGACGAGGACGTTCCGAAAGACAACGAAACAGGATTGCTCGAAGTCAGGGTGAGCAAGTGCGACGCCCCGAGCATCGCCCCGGGGGATTGACGGGCGCCTCAATCGTCCCGGAGGAGCGTTGGGACCGGCGTCCCTGCGGACGCGGCACGTAAGTGAGACTGGCTTGTCAAAGGATGAGTTCCCCCTGTCGCGTACACCCTCATCCTACTAAGCATCCCCCCGGAACCGAGCAACCCCAAGAGAGTAGCATGAACTCCGTACGAGGGTCAATATAAACCGAATAATTTCTCATTTTTCGTCTATTCCACATGGAGATTCCATCTAGCCTGAGTGGAATTTAACCAAATCGGTGTCTCTGAGACAATGCCAAAGTATCAAAGTCAGCCAAATTATTTTGATGATGAAGGTAGGTAGATCGTTTAGGTCTCCACGCGGCTTCCCCGTCGTGCGTTGTCGATCCCTGAAGGGGAGGAGTTGGAGCCGAGGAGTTGGGGACTGTCCCCAATCTCCCCTCCAATCTCCCCTCCAATTTGCCCCTCCGAGATCGACTTCTTTCAGAGCGCCGAGGGGACGGCTGGGTCGACTGGCCGGAATCCACACCGGAATCACCGGAATCCTCGCGCCGGAATCCTCGCGCTCGCAGGGGTGACGGGGTTGTGCTAGTCTGGCGCGATGGCAGCCTACATCCCCCGTCTCGGTCTTGGTTCATCCCTTCTTTGCCTCCC
>CAYRCA010000706.1:0-2409 GCA_964422565.1 uncultured Acidobacteriota bacterium
GGATTCTACTTCGCCGAGCGCGGAAGTTGGGTTAACGATAACTAACTTCAATTGACTCCAGAAGGCGTGATTGGAGCCGGCGCCGAAGTAACGAAGAAATAAACTAAACTATAAACGAAGCGCCAGCGCTGACGGGGAGGTTCAACCCGAAAGTCGAAACCCGCAACCCGGTACGTCGAAATGCCCCTCAACCCTCAACCTTCAACCCCCGAAACCCGCCGCTCATCCAATGGCGCCCGCTGGCGTCGATGACGAGGGCTTCGACGCCCTCGATCCCGGAAACCAACCGCAGCCCCTCCGCCGGGCCCAGAACGAAGATCGCTGTGGCCAGGACGTCAGCCAGTTCGGCCTGGGGAGCCACGACGGTCACCGAGCGGGAGCGGTCCGCGGGGCGGCCGGTGCGCGGATCGATGATGTGGTGGTAGCGAACTCCGTCGACGACGACGTACCGCTCGTAGTCGCCCGACGTGACCACGGCGCCGTCGTGCACGGCGACGCGCGCCGCCAGATCCTCCCGGCCTCCCCGGGGATCTTGTACCCCCACGATCCAGGCCCGCCCTCCCCGACTTCCGCCCGTCAGCACGTCGCCTCCGCCGTTGACAAGGAAATCGGGGAAACCGGCCGCCCGAAGGACGGCCCCGGCGCGGTCAATGGCGTAGCCCTTGGCGATGCCTCCGAGGCCTAGGGCAAAGCCCTCCGGCAGGGCAACCCGGTTGCCCTCCACCTTGATGCGGCGATAGTCAACCCGTCCCCTCGCTTCGGCGATCCGGTGCTCGTCCGGCGGTGTGAAGCTCTCGTCCAGCCGCCACAGGGAGCCCAGACCGCGCCAGGTGATGTCGAAGGCGCCCCGGCTCAAATCGCCATACTCGATCCCCCGCCGGATGATGTCCGCCAACTCCCCGGGCAGCTCAGTCGCAGGGCCGCCCGCCGAGCGGTTCAATTCGCTCAACGGGGATTCCGGCCTCCACTCGCTCATCAGGGCGTCGATGCGGAAGAGCTCGGCGAAGACCCCGTCGAGGGCGTCCCGGGCAGCCCGCCGCCGGTTGGGCTCCGGGACCGCCACCTGGACGCTCCATTGCGTCCCCATGAGTGTTCGTTCCTCGCCGACCAGGTCGACCTCGACGGAGGGCTGGGGCGCGGTGAGAATGCGCAGAAGGGTGATGGCGAGGACCACGCCGAAGCCAATGCCCGCCACGAAACCGAAACGACGATAGGGTCCCATCATAGTTACCATTCCCCCGCGGTCCGGATTCTAACGCGACTGCGGGAGCGGGGCAAAGACCGCCGGGCCGGATGCGATGCCGCCGCCGACCAGAGGCAAGAACCCGTGGGCACCAGGTCTCCTTTCTCGGCCTCGGAAGGCTCCCGCCTGGGGCTTAGGCGATGAAAGGCCTTCTCTAAAATGCGATACTCGAAAGACTCATGAAATATATTCAACTGGGGCGGACCGGGCCGGTGGTTTCCCGGGCGGGGTTCGGGGCTTGGGCTATCGGCGGCGTGAACTGGGGGCCGAGCGACGACCGGGAGTCGAAACGGGCGCTTCTCCGGGCCCTCGAAATGGGCGTGACCCTGATCGACACGGCGGACGTTTACGGATACGGCCACTCTGAGGAGCTGATTGCCGAGGTCCTGAGGGAGTTTGGCCGCGACGGCGTCATCGTGGCCACGAAAGCCGGAAACGACTTCTATCACGCCAGTCCCGAGGACGACAGGGGCTACGGGCCGATTCGACTCAACGGGGACCGCAACTACCTGGTTTTCGCGGTCGAACAAAGCCTCCGGAGGCTCGGTGTTGAAACCTTGGATATTCTCCAGCTTCACAGCCTCGAAACGAGCCAGCTCCAGCGCTCCGAGCCGTGGGAGGCACTCCACCAGCTCAAGCGGGAGGGGAAGGTCCGCTTCGCCGGATGGAGCGTGAAGTCCTACCTCGAGACCGAGCAGGCGCCTCTCCTCGACGAGTATCATGAACTGCTCGACTGCATCCAGGTTCGCTACAACCTTCTCGAGCGCGCCGCCGAGGCCGCACTGTTCCCCAAGGCCCTCCACCACGGGATCGGCGTCATCGTGCGGATTCCGTTGCTTTTCGGGCTTCTCACGGGGAAGTTCGCCCCCGGCGCCCGGTTCTCCGCCGAAGATCACCGGCACTTCAACCTGGCCCCAGGAAAGCTCGAATCCCTTTTGCGCCGCGGGGAAGCCCTGCGGCCGCTTTTCGACGCGTTTCCCGAACAGAGCGAAACCCAGGTAAGCCTGCGCTTCTGCGTCTCCCATCCGGCGACCCACACGGTAATTCCCGGCTGCCGGACGCCGGCCCAGGTCGAGGAGAACATGGCTGCCGGGGGCCTGGATCCTATTCCCGGGGAGCTGATTCCGCCCCCGCCCAGCTGAGGGCCGCGCCAACCGCGCCCACCG
>CAYRCA010000707.1:0-2389 GCA_964422565.1 uncultured Acidobacteriota bacterium
TCTGGGCCGAATGGCAGGCGGCCAATCCCGGCCAGAATCCCCCCCTGGCCGGCGCCGCGGCGACCATGGATCCATGGGCCGAGACCGAGGTCGACACAAGAGACATTACTGCTCTCGGATATACTTACGTTTGAAAGCTGTGCCTGCCAAAACCTCGATCCCACGGTAGCCAAGGTATGCTTGGCGGATCATCTGGAGGACGCCTTTGGTCCGCCGTACCAATTTAAGCGTCCCGCCCGGCTCGCCCCTCCTGCTGGAACTCGCGGGGGCTGGTTCAGGCGAATCCACTGCCCTGTTGGGGGAATCCTGAATCCGTCGATCGCGAAGAACAGGTGCCATCCGGGCGGCGCGACGCTGGGGTTGGACGGCATGTCGACTTGGATTGAAGTCGCTCCTCCGCCGGTGATCAAGCACTCGATTGCGCGTTGGGCTATGTTGACCCCGTGGATAACAGCCCCGGGGCTGAGGAGCAGAACCTCGGCGATGTCGGTCGGGTGCAAGTCGACAAAACGCCCTTCACCCTTGCACCCCGACCCCGTTTTTGGAACCCGCTCCCCGCCTGCCTCTTCGGCGACACCATTCTCTAACCTGTTGAAACAAAGATGCTTCCACCATGCACCCATTCGCATCCTCACTGACGCCCGACTTATCTATAATCTTTTCAATAATTCATCAAGACAAGGGTGCAAATGTGCAAGTGCGGCTTCCATCCTGTCAACAGCCTTCCCAGGAAGAGAGGCTTCCAGCCTGTCGGGAAACACAGGCATCTCTGCCTGCCCTCCGCGTCCCTCCCACCGCGACAGGCGGGGATGCCCGTCCGATGCTCGTCCTCCAACCGCGACAGGCAGGGATGCCTGTCCTCCCCCACCGCGACAGGCGGGCACCTTTTCTCGATCAGATGAGCAACTCGATGTCGGCGCGGAGGGCGTGGGACATCCGCTTCAAAACCTCGGTCGACATCGACCGCTTGCCCTTTTCGATCTGGGAAATATGTGAGCCGGTGACGCCACACGCGTTGGCCAGAGACCGCAAGGTTAGCCCGCGGCATTCACGAAGGACGGCTACCGGGTTCTCACCATCCAGAATGCGATCCATCACGGCTATCGGCAACGTTTCTTCCTCCCCAGCCACCAGACGATCGTAGAACTCCTCTATCGTGGCGGCATCCCTGGCATCTTCCAGTGCTTCGAGAAGCCGGTGGTACTCCTCGATGGGTAGGATGGCGAAGGCCGGACGGCCGTCACGTTCCAAAATCTTTACACTCATCGGTAAACCTCCCGCCGATGCCCGATCTCGATCACCTGAATTACCAGGATCTCCTCTTGAACAAGATAGAGAACCCGCCAGTCACCCACTCGAAGCCTATAGCCTGGATGAGCCGTGAGCTTCTTGACGTTCGAGCCTTTGAACGGATCAGCCCGCAGTTCATCGAGCTTCTTGCGGATTCTGAGAGCCGTCTCACGTGGGGCTCTGCGCAAAGCCTTGGCCGCCGCTTGCGTGATCCGCAACTCATACACCGTCCTATTATAACTCACAGTTAGAGTGAGATCAACCGAGAGAGAAGAGCTGCCGAATGGGTCATCGCCGATTTCATGATCCAAGGCGGATGCCCCCGGGGAACCGGAACCGGCGGGCCGGGCTATACCTTTGCCGACGAGTTCCATCTCGGGCTCAAACACTCCAATCCCGGCATCCTGTCCATGGCCAACGCGGGGCCCAACACGAGCGGCTTCCAGTTCTTCATCACCCACACGGCCGCCCCCTGGCTGGACGGCAAGTACACGGTGTTCGGTCGGGTCCTCGAAGGTCAGAAAGGTGGCGGATTCGGTCCGTCAGGGTGACGTCACGGAGAGCGTTCGAATCCCGGACGAGGAATCGCCGTCGCACATGCCCCACCCGGACCGCTGAAGGTCGACCGGGTCCCGTTTCGTGCCGCACCCGGTTCCACGCGCGGTCGAATTGAACGCGATAACGCGAAGACACCCGGAAGGGATCCCGCTTCAGGGCTGGGCGGTTTCCGCCAGTCGGTCCCAATCGGTCCCCCGACCCGGCCGGGGAACGGTCCGGACGTCCACGTAGAGAATAGTGTCCGCCGAAACGCCGTAAGGGCCCTGCAGGACCTCTTTCCCTTCGGGGTTCATGACCAGCGAGCACCCGATACAGTGCCAGCCCTTCCAAGGACCCTCCTCCAGGCGCCCGACGTTGCTGACCCCGGCAACCCAGAGCCTGAATTCCCGAGCCACCGTCCGATAGGGGACCCGCCAGGTCTCGCCGTAGGGAGTCTCGGCGTTGTCATGGTCGGGAGGGACCGCCCAGGCGGACGGGGAAAGGATCAGGTCGGCGCCCATGTAGCCCAGCGATCGCAACAGGGCGTGGTGCCGGGCGGTGG
>CAYRCA010000708.1:0-2388 GCA_964422565.1 uncultured Acidobacteriota bacterium
GATCGTTTCACCCAGCCTCGGCGAGGTTCTGCTGCTGGACGTGCGCACCAGCCGGGTCGCCGCCCTCGATCGCGCCCATCTCGTGGAAGACGAGGGGTATGATCTGGCGCCCGGGGCGCGACCCCGCGAGGTCGGCTCCTTCGAAGTGGGCGCCGAGGGGATCGTCGTCGGTTACCAGGGACGGTCCCTGGTGATGCGGCCCCGGGGAATGGAACCCTGAGCGGGGCGCGCCCGAAACGGATGAAGCGATCGGTGAGCCGGCGAGCCGTTGCCGCCGGCTGATTGCCGACCGCTCGCCGGCCGTTGGTTTCTTTGGTCGGGTAGGATGGCCGCCGCGCGCCCCGACCCCCTCGGGGGAGGTTGGGGGGCGCCCAACCCCGGTCTTCCTGGGTCGGGCGGTCTTCGATGGGAAGGCCCCGCGGGGCTTCGTACCCGTCGGTTCCCCACGGGGAACGCGCACTCAGCTCCAGGAAATCAACACCCGCCGCGCTAGAGCATCGCCTTGAAGCGCTCGTAGTTTTCCCTGAGGGCTTCCAGGGGAGGTGTTCCCTCCACCTCGTACTCAACGATGTACCACTCCGTGGCCGCCGTGGTTCGGCAGAGCTGAACGATCCTCGGCCAGTCGAGCTCGTCGTCGCCGATATAGGCGGCCGGGTTCTCCGACGAATAGGGCTTAATGTGAATGGTCGTGGTTCGGCCGGGGTTGCGTTCCAGGAGATCGATCACCTCCGCCCCGGGATGCCGGGCGGCGTGTCCGGTATCCAACTGGAGGACGACGTCCCTCGGAGTCCCGTCGGCCAGGATGTTCCACAGAGTCTTTCCGCCGAATCGCTCGAAGATGTAATCATGGTTGTGGTAGCCGACGCGCATGCCGAAGGGTCTCAGGCCCTCGGCCGCCTGATTGAACAGTCCGACGGTCTTCTCGAAGGCCTCGGGAGTCTTCCGAAGCGACTCGTCGAGCCAACGCACGATGAGATAGGGATTTCCGATCGTCTGGTTGAACTCCACCGTCTCTTTCAGCCGGTCTCCCAGCATGTCGGTCAGGAAGATGTGGGTTCCGCAGCACTTCAGCCCGTTCTGGTCGAGCGCGCTTCGGAGCTCCGCCGCCGACCGCCCGAAATAGTCGGCGAACTCCACGCCCTCGAAGCCGATCCTCGCGACGGCCTCCATCGTTCTCTCGAAATCCCGCGCTAGCTCCCTGCGAACGCAGTAGAGCTGGACCCCGACGGGGATCCGGCCCGCCGCTACCACAAAGGCCGGCGCGGCGCCCGCGCACAGGGCCAAGGCCGACGTACTCTTCAGAAACCTTCTTCGTGACAGCGCCCGGTTCGACCCCATCGTTCAATCCTCCTGGTTGATGACTCCCAGTGTACCCCTCCAGCCTCGCGCATCAAACCGCGATTCCGTCGGAACGCTTTTGATGCCCCGCCCGGGTACAATGGACGCCGACTCGCTGACCGACATCTTGATTTTCTCTTGTCAGGAGCAACGAATGAACGCTCGATTCTTCCTGCGGACCACCATGGCTGTCCTGCTGGCGGCGCTCTGGACGACCGCCTGCGCCCCGCGGCCGACCCCAGCCGAGACCGATCTCCCGTCCTTCTCTCCCGACCGTCTCCTGAGCCACATCCAGGTACTCGCGTCGGACGAGTTCGAGGGCCGCGCCCCGGGCTCCCGGGGGGAGGAGCTGACTCTGGAGTATCTGGAGCGGCGGTTTCGAGAGATGGGCCTTGAACCCGGTAATCCCGGCGGTACGTACTTTCAGGAGGTCCCCTTGGTCGGGATCACCGCGGACCCCGACATGACCCTCACCCTTTCCCGCGGCGAGCGGAAGGTGGAAGCCGCGTTCGGGAGCGATTTCGTCGCCTGGACGAAGCGCATGGTCGAGTCCTCCTCCATCGATGCGGAAATGGTCTTCGTGGGCTACGGAGTTCAGGCGCCGGAGTTCGATTGGGACGACTTCAAGGGGATGGATGTGAGCGGGAAGGTGCTCGTTGTCCTGGTCAACGACCCTCCGGTTTCGGACGAACCGATTTTCGGCGGAGAGGCGATGACCTACTACGGGCGCTGGACCTACAAGTTCGAGAAGGCCGCCGAGCTGGGCGCCGCCGGAGCTTTCATCATCCACGAAACGGGCCCGGCCGGCTATCCCTGGACGGTTGTGGAGGGAGGCTGGTCCGGCGAGCAGTTCGACCTCGCTTCACCCGACGGGAACCTGGGCCGGGCGGCCGTCGAAGGCTGGCTGACTCGGGAACGGGCCGGGGAGCTTCTCCGTCTGGCGGGGCATGATCTCGACGAGCTGAAGGCAGCCGCCGCGCGCCGCGACTTCGAGCCCGTTGCTCGTGGGGGTCGGGCTCGGCTGGTCCTGCGGAACGAAGTTCGCACGGT
>CAYRCA010000709.1:0-2387 GCA_964422565.1 uncultured Acidobacteriota bacterium
TCGTCCCGATGTTAGCCACCGCCGTCTGCCCGCGCCCTTCGAGGAGGGCGGACAGCCGCTCGGGACCGGCTGCAATCACATCCGGGTTGTTGGGATTAAGGGCCCAGCGCCAGGAGTCCTTCCCCTGCACCTCGATGGTTTCCGCGTCAAGCAGCTGGCGGAAGGCGAAGAGTCCCGCGACGAAGTCCACCCGGGGGGACACCTGCGCAGCATACCGAAGCTCCTGCGACCACTGGTCGTGGCGCGACGGAGCCTGTGAGAGCGCGATGAAGTCGGTGCCGGTCCAGTTCCGGTCGTTCGAGGGGTCCCAGTCCCAGAAGCGCCATGCGGTGATCGAGGTCAACTGTCCCGGCCCAACCTCCCAGTCGGCCGACAGCGAAAGCCCCCCGAGGTTCTGGCCGGCCCCCCAGCGGGAGTTGTGGTCGATCACCCGGTCGAAGGGATTGGTGCTCGGGAGGGTGTAGCCGAGGTCCGTGGCGATCGCCGCGAACCTCCGGTTCGGAGCGAGGTTCGGGATCTCTGCAACGCCCGCGATTACCTGGGCATAGC
The DNA here is from genome assembly GCA_964422565.1 of uncultured Acidobacteriota bacterium. Taxonomy (GTDB): domain Bacteria; phylum Acidobacteriota; class UBA6911; order RPQK01; family JAPXNP01; genus CAYRCA01. The sequence continues at coordinate 550 of CAYRCA010000709.1, forward strand.
CGACCGGCCGCTGCCGCGTGAGGTCTCCGGACGCCGTGATGAAGAGGCCGTCCGAAGCGCGGAACCGCAGCTGACCCTTCACGCCGATGTTGTCGATCGAGTTGACCTTCTCATTGGTGCGGACATTGAAGAGAAGCCCGTCCCTCTGGGTGGCAACGAAGGAGAGCCTCCCTGCGACGTTCGAGCTGAATGGGCCCGAGACCGCTCCCTTGGCCTGCACGAATCCGATGTTCCCGGCGCTGATCTCGAAGATCCCCTCCGACGTGGTGAAGCTGGGCGCGCGAGTGGTAACGTTCAGGGCGCCGGCGGTGGTGTTCTTCCCGTAGAGCGTCCCCTGCGGACCTCGAAGCACTTCGATCCGCTCCACATCGATGAAGTCGAGCGTCGCGGAGGCGGGACGGGCGTAGAAGACGCCGTCCACGTAGAGACCCACACCCGGTTCGATCCCGTCGTTGGTCAATCCGAAGGGGAGCCCCTGGCCGCGGATGTTCAGGAACGAGTTCCGTGGATTGGTTGTGAAGAACTGGATCGACGGCACGATCTGCTGGAGCCGGTGCGTATTGAAGGCGCCGGATCGGTCGATCAGGTTGCCGTCGATCACCGAGATCGGGATGGGAACGTCCTGGGCCTCTTCTTCCACCCGTCTGGCGGTCACCGTCACGGCCTCGATCGAGAACCGCGGCGTCTGCGTGGTGTCGACCTGTGCCGCCTGAAGTCCCTGACTCTGGCCGGCCTCCTGCTGCGCCTCCGCGGAAAGGGAGCCGGCAAGCGCCAGAGCAAGCGTGACGGCCGCCGAACTCCGACCTGCCAACATCTTCAAACCTCGCAAACCTGGTAGAGTCTTCATGTCTTCCTCCCACCTCTATTCGAATTGGTGTGAATCATTGGGATGAATCGCAGCGCCTGTTCACTCGGTCCGTCCCGTGCAGAGCGCCTGCACATGACTGCATGACCTGATGAGACCGGGTTCGTGGTTGCCCACGCCCTACGGGCAATCGGAACATCGGTCACCATCCTGCCTCAGGGCCCTGATCAGGCCGTGTGGGGGATCCGAGTGGTCCGAGACGCCATGGACGAAGTGGCGATGGAAGGCGGAGAGGCCCCTCTGGACCGATGACGCTGGTCGGCTCTTCATGGACGGCCTCCTCCGGGTCTGCGTGGCGTCGGGTCGGTCGCTTTCCGACTCAACGTCGTTCGGAGAAGAACGATGCGGGGACGGCGGTCTGCCTGTCAGTCGAAGTGGGGTTACCGACGGGTGACAAATCGCCTCGGTGGGGTTCTTTCCCGGTCGGCAGCCCGATGGAGAGGGGTCGGCGCCACCCGGGGGACCCGATTCCGACACCGCAACCCGTGTGGGTCCTGGCTGGCGGGCCTCGGGCCCGCCCGGAATTTCCTAACCGTTTTGTCACCGGTCCTCTACTGACACTGCAACCGGAGCGGTTGCAATTTTCTGGCTCCCCGCCGCGGCACCTTCGGTGAATCCCCGCCCCCACTCCCCGCCTCGCCGCCATGTCGATACAGCTCGAAGGGCTCACCAAGCGCTACGGCGGACTGGCCGTGGTCTCCCGGGTCTCTCTCGGGATCCAGAAGGGGGAGATGTTCGTCCTCCTTGGCCCCAGCGGGAGCGGGAAGAGCACGCTGCTGCGGATGATTGCCGGGCTCAGCGAGGTAGATGAGGGCCGCGTCTCCCTGGATGGGCGGGACATCACGGACGTGGCCCCGAGCAGGCGGGGGATCGGGTTCGTCTTCCAGAGCTACGCGCTCTTCCGCAACATGACCATCGGGGAGAACATCGAATTCGGGTTGCGCGTACGCGGCAAGCCGGAGGCGGAACGTCG
>CAYRCA010000710.1:0-1107 GCA_964422565.1 uncultured Acidobacteriota bacterium
CCTCTTCTTTCGCCGAGACCGACCGACGACAGGCTGGAAGCCCGTCCTCCCCCCCCAGAGGGACGACAGGCATCCCTGCCTGTCGGGCGCGAAACCACCCCGGTCGCCCCCCTTTCGATCAAACTCCTCCCCCGAAACCCCATCGAGACCGGGAGCTGACCCGGTCCCGGACGCCGCCCCAAAAAACCGCTCGGCGACAGGCTGGAAGCCCGTCCTCCTCTTCTTTCGCCGAGACCGACCGACGACAGGCTGGAAGCCCGTCCTCCCCCCCGCGGAGGGACGACAGGCATCCCTGCCTGTCGCCGGCGCGTGGCCCGGAGGCAGACCGAGCCCGGTACCGCCGAAACCTCGAACGCGGAACGAAAAAAGGGGACCGCCCGAAGGCGGTCCCCCTCTTGAAACAAGGCGTCCTCCAGCGCCTGGGCTAGAAGGCGATTCTCAGACCGAAGCGGAAGGTCCGCTGGTCCAGGTTCTCCCGTCCGGTGTTGCGGATGCTGGTGACTTCACCGAAGGCGGAGCTTGACGCATTGCCGTTCGGGTTGTTGAAGTGGGGCGTGTTGGTGAAGTTGAAGGCTTCGGCGCGGAACTGCACCTCGACCCCCTCGGTCACCATGAACTTCCGGAACAGCCCCAAGTCCATGTTGAACTGCCTCGGCCCGTGCATGGTGTTGAATCCGAGCGTTCCGAAACGGGCCTCCGTGACCGGCGCGAAGGCGGTGGTGTCGAACCACTTCTGGCCGGGGCCGATCGCTCCGAGGATGGCCACGTCCGATTTGACCTCGTCCGCCCGCTGAGTGCTGCCGGGCATGTTCAGCGAGGCTCCCGAGGCTGTCACGCTGAAGGGGAAGCCCGATTGGGCCCGGACCACTGTGTTGAGCTGCCAGCCACCCAGGATCATGGCGCCGGGGCCGTCCGTGAGCCACGGCCTGCCGCGTCCGAAGGGCGACTCCATGATCGCCGAGACGTTGAACCGGTGCGGCACGTGGATGTTCGACGCTGCTTTATTCAGATGATAGAAGTCCAAGGCCTGGACGCTTGCCAGGTTGTCGCTGTTGGTGACGCCCGCCAACCCGACGGTTGTCGCCGGCCTGACCAGGCAGTTCACGG
>CAYRCA010000710.1:1117-2380 GCA_964422565.1 uncultured Acidobacteriota bacterium
CCTTCGACCAGACATAGTTCATGTTGAACTGCATCCCATTGGCAAAGCGCCGGTTCAACTGGGCCTGCAGGGAGTCGTACTTGGAGTTTCCGATTCCGGTAAAGATGGCCGTCCGGGCTCCCCTGCCGTACTCCGCGAAGTAGGGCCGACCCGCCGCGCCGGCGCCGATAACCTGTCCGGCATTCAGATCCAGGTAGCCGAGCTGGCGCACCTGCCGGTTGGCCACGTAGCCGAGCTCGCCGACAAAGTTGGCGCCGAGCTCTCTCTGAACGGTCAGGTTCCAGGACTGAATGTAACCCCGGCTCAGACTCTCACCCACGCTGTTAACCGCCACCTGGGGCGGGACGTCGACGATGCCGTCGCCCAGATCCGGCGTAGCGATCAGCGGGATACCCGTCGTAAGATCGCGAATCACGCCGTCGGAGTCGCGGGCCGGCTCCCAAGTGCTCAATCCCTCCAGATTCAGGGCCAGCAGCATCGGGTGATTGGTCCGGTGCGGCCGCGCCAGGCTGAAGGGGTCGTTGGTCAGCCCGTAACCCGCGCGGACCACGAGCTTATCCGTCGCCCGGTAGGCGAATCCCACGCGAGGCGCGAAGAGAGTCTTGCTCAAGTCCACTCCGCAATCCTTCGGAATGGAACCGACGCCGCAGACGAACATTTGGTTGTTGTGGAAGTCGTAGCGCTCCATGCCGCGGTCGGCCCGGGTCGCCATCGGAAAGTACTCCCAGCGAGTCCCGATGCTGAAGGACAGTTTGGGGGTTACCTGCCAGCGGTCGCGGACGTAGAGGCTGTAGAAATTCATCCGCGTGGTGTACTCATCGTCGACCTGGAGGATTCGTCCGGCCCGCCAGGGCGTCCCCAACAGGAAGGCCGCGAAGGAGTTGTACTCGCTGGGTGATTCATCGCCGTCTCTGAGGCCGGTCACCCCCGCGTGAAACCGGAAGCCTCCCTGGGCGGGATGGTTGGCGCCCGGAAACTCGGGCTGCGTCTGGTTCATATGCTGGTTGACGAGCTCCCCGCCGAAGCGGACGTTGTGGTTGCCCGTCGTCCAGTTGGCGTTGCCCGCCCACTGTCGCTGCGGATCGCGCCGGTAGTAGGGCATAAAGTTGTTGGTGATGCCCACCTGTTCGAATCCGTCGATCTCGAAACGCGGCCAACTGCTCTCGAACTGCCTGGGGCCGTTGGTTCCCGGAATCCCCAGGAAGTCCAGTCCGATATTCTGGCCCAAACCCTCCATCTCCGAGTTGGTGTCCTTGCGGGCGT
>CAYRCA010000711.1:0-1638 GCA_964422565.1 uncultured Acidobacteriota bacterium
ATTACTACAACGATTCGAAGGCAACCAACGTCGACGCGGCCCGGCGGGCGGTCGAAGCCTTCGACCGGCCCCTGGTCCTCATCCTGGGCGGTTTGGACAAGGGAGGGGACTTTCGGGGGCTGGCCGAGACGATGCGGGGCCGGGTCGTCCGCGCCATCGCGATCGGCGAGGCGGCGCCAAAGATCGTCGAATCTTTGAAGGACGTCGTGAGCGTCACGCGCGCCTCCAGCCTCGAGGACGCCGTGTCGGAGGCAAGGGGGATCGCGGCGCCGGGACACGTCGTCCTCCTGGCTCCGGCCTGCGCCAGTTTCGACATGTTCGAGAATTACGAGGATCGCGGACGGGTCTTCAGGGAGGTTGTCGCCGGTCTCGGCGGGATCCGTTCGAGGGAGGCATCGTGAGCCGGAGAATGCCCTACGACCGGACTCTGATTCTGATCGTGCTGGCCCTTCTCGGGGCCGGCCTCGTCATGGTGTTCAGCGCCTCCTCGGTCATCTCCAAGGAAATTTACGGCTCCTCCACGTCGATCTTTTATCGTCAACTGACGTTCGCGGCGGTGGGCCTGATCCTGATGCTGATCGCGATGCGCATCGACCACCAGCGATACGAAAGCCGGGTCTTTCTGGCGCTGCTGACGACCGCGACCATCGCCCTGTTGGTCTGGGCTCTCTTCAGCCCCGACGTCAACGGTGTCCGCCGATGGGTTCAGTTCGGCCCGGCGCGCTTCCAGCCGTCCGAGATCGCCAAGCTGACCGTGGTTCTGCTGACGGCTTTCTATCTGCTGCGGAACGGAGGTCGAATCGAAAGACTCCAGCAATCGCTGCTGCCCTATCTGGGAGCGGTGGCGACGATCGTCCTCCTCATTCTGCTGGAGCCCGACTTCGGCACCTCCATCAGCATCGCCTTCACCGCCGCCCTGCTTCTCTTTATCGGGGGGCTGCGCTCCAGCTACTATGTCGGCGCATTGTTGCCGGCGATACCCGTCTTTTTCCTCCTGGTTTATCAAGTGCCCTATCGGCGGCAGCGTCTGCTGGCGTTCTGGGATCCGGAAGCCGATCCGTTCGGCTCCGGCTACCAGATTCTGCAGAGCCTCGTCGCCGTTGGGTCGGGGGGCTTGACCGGGAAGGGGCTGGCCCAGGGGACCCAGAAGCTCTTCTTTCTGCCGGAGCCTCATACGGACTTCATCTTCGCCGTTATCGCCGAGGAGAACGGCCTGTGGGGCTGCGCTCTGGTGCTGCTTCTGTTCCTGGGCCTCTTGTGGAGAGGGTTGAGGATTAGTCTCCGGGCGGACAACCTGTTCGGGACATACGTCGGACTCGGGATCGTCACCATGATCGTCTTCCAGTCCCTGTTCAATATGAGCGTGGTGCTGAGTCTCTCCCCCACCAAGGGGATTCCCCTGCCCTTCATCTCGGTGGGAGGCTCCTCGGTGATGGTGATGCTGGCGGCCGTGGGAATACTGCTCAACATTTCGAGACACGCGCGGGTCCCGATACCGGGAGGCTCGCTGCGGGAGGCGAGAAAACATCCCGTCGGCGCGAGGCTTGCGACGGATGCCCGGTGAGCGGCGCCCTTCGTTGAGGAGGGTGATGTTCGCGGGAGGCGGAACGGGAGGTCATGTCTATATGTCGGTGGCCG
>CAYRCA010000711.1:1648-2378 GCA_964422565.1 uncultured Acidobacteriota bacterium
GAACTGAAAAACCGGTCGGAGGACTTTGAGGTCCTCTTCGCGGGAACCGCGGAGGGGCTGGAGAGTCGCATCCTGCCTCCTCTCGGCTACCGTCTGGAGACCATCCGCATCGGGGGGATGAAAAGGGTCGGTTTCCGCCGGTTGATTCAGACTCTGGCGCAGCTGCCGACCAGCCTGCTGGCGTCGTTGCGGATCGTTCGCTCCTTCCGACCGGACGTCGTCGTGGGGCTGGGAGGCTACTCGTCGGGTCCCCCGGTTCTGGCCGCACGGCTTCTCGGGATCCCCTCCCTGCTGATCGAACCCAACGTCCACCCGGGATTCGCCAATCGACTTCTTCGACCCGTCGTGAGGGGGGCGGCGGTCGCCTTCGACGAGACGGCCCGCTGGTTCGGCGGCAAGGCCGACGTCACCGGGGTTCCGGTCCGCCGGGAGTTCTTCCGCGTTCGGGAGCACGACTTCGGCCGCCATCCCCTGACGGCGCTGGTCTTTGGCGGGAGTCGCGGAAGCCGGCCCATCAATCGGATCGTCGTCGAGGCCCTGCCTCATCTCCCGCGTGGGGATATCCGGCTGATCCATCAAACCGGACCGGACGAGCATCCCACCGTGGAGGCGGCCTACCGGGCCGCCGGTTGGGACGCCGAGGTGGTGCCCTATATCACGGATATGCCGTCCTATTTCGACCGGGCCGATCTCCTGATCTGCCGGGCCGGCGCATCCACCAGCGCCACGT
>CAYRCA010000712.1:0-2375 GCA_964422565.1 uncultured Acidobacteriota bacterium
TAAAAACACGTGGAAAATAAACTCAAAAAGCGCGTGAACGGGATTTTTGAGGGGGCGATTTCGGGGACTTTGGGGGGATGGGCGGGGCAGGGCTGTAATTTACTCGCTGTAATTTACTGGTTGCGCTCGCTCCGGGTTTGAAGTACTATCGCGTGCACATCCGAAGTTCATTGGAGGCCGGACGGCATGAACCTGTTGGCGTGGGATCGCCGCTCGCCACTGGGATTGTTTCCTGGTCAGCCGACACCGAGGCTCTACGAGAAGCAGCATGAAGCTGATTCGAAGAGCGGGCTGGGACAGACGCCGCTGCCGGACGCTCTGGCCCGCAAGTATCCAAATGCCGCCCGCGATTGGGGGTGGCACGCGACCAATCTATCGGAGGACGGCTACGACATCCGAACCGTCCAGGAACTTTTAGGACACAAGGACGTTCAGGCAACGATGGTTTACACCCACGTCCTGAATCGTGGCGGTCGTGGGGTCCACAGCCCGCTGGATGGTTTCCAGAAAGCTGTGTCCAGCGACGGCCGGGTTAGGCAGACGAGGCGGTCGGCCTAAAACAGGAGGGCAAGTCTTGGCATACGCCGGAAGTGGTTGTAAACGGAATGGTTGTCGGCCCGGCCGCTGGCGGGAACTTCGTCTTAGGCCGACCAGGACCGGTTTTATCCAGGTCAGCCTAAACAAGAGTTAGGCTCTGTTGCAAAAAGTCGCTGTACGGAGCCTTGTAGCAATTAGCGACTATTACAAAGGAGGGATGGACATGTCGAACAGAATCATTATGTACTGGGATCGCGTGGACCCTTCCGGCGATCCGATTGCCGGGATAGAGATCCTCAGTCACGAGGCGATCGAGATTCCGCCAGACGCCTGCGGCTTTCGCCTTGGGTTGCCTAACCATAACTGGTATGAGGGGTGGCACTTTGCGGCCCCGGGCGGAGTGAGCCCATTCGCGAACGGAGGAATCGTGTATTCGTCCGCCTTCACCGGTGTGCCTTCCCCCGATGCAATCGTCGCAACCGGACCCGTCCACGCCTGCACCAGCGGGTCGTACATGTTCCAGACGCCGTTGGCTGATTTCGGGATTTTCGGTGACGAGCCGGTGATCGCCGGCGCGGGTTCGTTTGTGGCCGATTTTTCCAGTGAAGATGACATCGAGTGGCTCGACTTCGCGGGAGAGGTAATCAAGAAGAAAGTTCCCCCGAAGTTGGGGAAACCGAAGATCCCCAAGCTCCCCCCGGAGTTCTTCGAGCAGCTACCCAGGCTGCGGCCGTGCATCCGGGACTTCGAGGAGAAGCTGCATTGCTACCCTCCGCCCCCTCCGCACATTCCGCCCCAAGCACCCATGCCACCTGACCCCGACGCCCGCACGATCGGCGTCCGTCCGCCGCCGGGTATCGCGCTGCTGGTTGCGGCGGGGAGCGGAATCCTTCCACAGGTGAAGGCGATCGATGCGCCGGCCGGGGCGGCCAATGACACGCCGCATGGCAGCAAGCTGGAAGTGACCTGCCCGGCGGAACTCGTATTGACGGCCACGTTCTTCAAGGATCACACCTTCGAGCCGGCTATCGTGGCGTATCGATTCCGCTTTGCTCATGGACCTGTCTCCACGGTGTTCTCCACCCTGGTCGACAAGGACGGCGAGAACACCGTCTTCCACTCCGTGCCGATTCCACTCCCTCCGCCGATCGGAGGCCCCCCGGGCGGAGGAGGAGGCGTGCCCCCGGGCCCCGGGACGGTGGCAGTGGTCGTAAAACCCATCGAGCCGATCAATCCGCCGGGGGGGAGCGGTCCCCCCACGCATTCGCACGAGTTCACCGTCGAAGCTCTCCCCGGCAATGAGCACAAGAGTTCCGTACGCGTGGAGGTCGTCAACGCGTTCGAAGGCGTCGTGTCCTCCGAGTGGGCGACGTATCACGTCGTGTGTGCGCCAGGTTCCCACCGCCCAGGTCTGTTACCGGGTTCGCTCGGTGTAGCAGTCACCTCGCTCCAGGCCGGGCTCAATCGATGGCTGAAGAGCCAGAAGATGACGCCGCTAAAGGTGGACGGCGTCTTCGGTCCCCGCACCGAAGCCGCGGTGCGCGCGTTTCAGAAGGACCGGCGCCTCGATGTCGACGGCAAGGTGGGAACGAAGACATGGAGGGAGGTGTTGTCGCAGAAGTGAAGTCGCGGTGGCCGTCGCTCGGGCGGGGGCGCTGGAGGTAACGCACCCCATGCGTTGCCGCGCCGCGTCCCTGGGGCAACTGTTCAACGTTGTTGCCCGCCGAGCGCGCCTCCCGAAAACAGGGGACAGCAAAAACACCAAAAAAGGGGACCGGGTCGAGTTAAACTGAGCGTCTTAAATATTTGCGCATAATCGGCGGAGCGTTGCGTTGCCC
>CAYRCA010000713.1:0-2374 GCA_964422565.1 uncultured Acidobacteriota bacterium
GGCAAGCTGCGCATCCAGAAAGCCTCGGCTGGCGTCCAGAACAGTCCGCAAGTCGGAAGAAGAGATGACGCCCGATTGCACCCGCCGACCGATGTCCCGAGTCAAGTCCGAGACGTCTGGAAGGCTGATGTCGGGGCGGAAGCGAACCAGGTAGTCGTGGGTGTACTCCAAGAACCTTCTCAGGTTCTCAGCCACTGTTGGATCGAGGTCCTTCGGGGGAGCTTCGCGGCTCGCCGCCTCGAGTCGCTCGACCTCCTTTCTCTCAGCCGCAGCCTGGCGCGCCATCCTCCGGTCGAGAACCATACCCCGCCACAAGAGCTGGAAATAGCTGGGGTCGATTCGCCGGAGCCCCTGTTGCCAGACCGACCACAGAGCGGCCTTCACCTCGGTCGTCTCCACGGCGCCCGACATGAAGATATGCTGCTGGATTCGCCCCAGCATGTCCCCCGCCCGACGGTAGATCTCCACCGGGTTGAAAAGTGATTCCAGGATCCGATGCATCCCGCGGCGCATCTCTTCCGGCGACATCTTCTCCGGCAGAAATTGGACTTCGTCGTCCGTGTTGTTCCCCGTGTACTCGACCTCGATCAATCGTCCTTGTTGTCGCAGTTCCTCGTAAAGGGGGGTATGAGGGGTGGGCGTCAGCATCCCCGTCATGGCCGAGACGATTCCGGTGGACTGAACGAAGCCGACGATTTCCTCGGCGGTGTCCGGAGTGTCCGTGTCGTTTCCGAAGATGAACCCGGCAAAGACCTCAATTCCCGCCTTCTGGATCTTGCCGACGGTGGCGGGGATGTCCACCATTTTGTTCTGCTTCTTGTTCATCAGGTTCAGGGCTGCGGGGTCGGGATTCTCGATGCCGAGGAACACGGCGACAAACCCCGCCCGGCGCATCCTGCCGATGAGGTGCTCCAGGCTGGGCGTCCCGAGGTTGACGCTGGCCTGGGTGTAGAACCTGAAGGGGTAGCCTCTCTCCCGCTGGAACTGCGTCATCACATCGAGAAGCCGCGTGATCTCCTTTGGGTTCCCAATGAAATTGTCGTCCACGATGAACACCCCACCCCGGTGACCGGTCGCGTAGAGGGCCTCCAGTTCCCGCCAGACCCCGTCGACGGTCTTGACTCGCGTAAACCCCCCGTTGAAGTCGATGATGTCGCAGAAGTCACAACGGAAGGGACAGCCGAGAGTCGTCTGGATCATCAGAGAGCGGTAATCCGCGGGACGAATCAGATCCCACCGGGGAGGGGGAGCTTCCCCCAGGGGTTTGAAGATGGTCCGGTCGTTGAGGTACTTCCGGGAGCCGGCGGCGTGACCCAGGACTTCGGGCGGGATGAGGAGTCTGGGTGGTCCGGAGGAGTGTCTGGGGTTTTCCCTCAGAAAGCGCTCGATCTCGTCGACCCACTGGGCGCCTTCGCCCCAGACGAGCAGATCGAGGCCCTCGTAAAGGACGCGATCCGAATCATTGGCCGGATTCAGGATCTGATCCCGATAGCTGGATGGAAAGGGCCCCCCCAGAACGAAAGGGGTGTCCGTCCCCAAGGCGGGACCACCCAGAATGTTCACCAGGGAACGTTTCTGGATGGACATGGCGCTGACGAAGACCGTGTCGGCCTCCTCGATCGCCCGCCGCAGGTCCCCGTCGGCGGGCTGATCGACATTCAGGTCAAGCAGCGTGAAATCCCAATGAGCCGGGGTCTCGGCGGCAAAAGTGAGAAGGCCTAGAGGCGGGAAGGCCGTCTTCCGATCCAACATCCTCATGATGTAGCGGTAACTCCAGAAGGAATCGGCCGGGAAGCGGGGTGCCAGGAGCAGCCCCTTTCTTCGCGGGCATGTGACGTCGGGATCGGGGAGCAAGGGGGGATTCGGTTGGACCACTGGGATTTACCTTTTCTGCTCCGCGGGAGCAGGTCTTAATCTGCAATTGGAGAAGAGCGCCGACTCCGACTCCCAACCGTGTTCCAGGCGCCCGCCAAAGCTTGTAGCCTGGGTGGATGGACTCTCTCCTGTGTGCCGTATTTTAGCCGGGCGCGGCCGTTCGGGTCAACCTTTCCGCCTCCTTTCCGCGTCCGCCATGCCCGCCATGTCCGCCATCGCTCCGTGTACAATCGGTAACTCCGGCCTGCTGCCGCGAGGGAGGTTTCGCTGAGATCGGTTGCCGAAGTTCTGGTGACGTGGGGTCCCGCCGGCGTGTTCCTGCTTGCCGTCCTGGACTCGGCGGGGATTCCCTTGCCCACGGGGGTGGACGCCCTGATCGTCGCCACCAGCGCCGCCTCGCCCGCCTCCGCGGTGCTCGTGTCCGTATTGGCGGTGGCTGGGTCCCTGCTCGGGAATCTGGTCCTTTTCTCCATCGCGCGGGCGGGGGGACGTCGGTATC
>CAYRCA010000714.1:0-2372 GCA_964422565.1 uncultured Acidobacteriota bacterium
AGGTTCCACGGCCTCGTCGGCCCTTCCCGTGTCGAGCAGGGAGGCCCCCAGGAAGAACCAGCCGGGAGTCAAGTCCGGGTCGGCGGTCACCGCCTCCCGAAGGGGCGACACCGCCGACTGGGGCCGGCCGGCCAGATACAGGGCCATGCCGTGATTCATCTTCAACCCGGGAATGTCGGGCAGTACCCGAGCCAAGTCGCCGTAACGCTCGGCGGCCTCCTGGAAGCGCCCTCCGCTGAAGGCCTCCTGGGCCTCCCTCGATTTGACGACGATCTCCTCCGACGGCGGCTCCTGCGGGCCGGCCGCCGCCAGTGATCCCAAGAGCAAAATAGCCAGACAAGCACTCATGATCGCAAACGCCGCCCGTTCCGACTTGTCGGACAGGTCGGACCGGTCAGACAGGTCGGACGCCCCAAAGACATCGCGAAACCGGAAATCCCCGCAGAAACCGAGGGACCGAGAACCGCAACCAGCCCCCCCGGGAAACAGCGTCTACCCCCGAACCACGAAGAACGTTCCCGTCTCTTTGAGCCTCCGGTCGGTCAGCCGATCGTGAACCTCGACCTCGATCTGATAGTCTCCCGGCTCCAGGCCCGCCAGACTCAGCTCCTTCAGGATCACCACCCGGCGCCCGGAGTAGAACTGCAGGGATTCGCCGTTCTCCTCCACCGCCGTCCGCAGTAACTGGCCGTTCTTCCTTAAGTTATAGGTCACCCGCAGCGAGGGTTCCATCGTGGATTGATCCAGAGAGGCGTTGTAGACCTGGTAGTAGACGCCCAGGGGCATCGTGTTGGTGAACTCTCCGTTGAGGCGCGGCATGATGCGCACGTCGCCCAACACGAACATATCGTTCGCACTGGGGATTTCCTCCAGCGGATTGATAGCGTCCGACAGAACCAGGGAGCTGCCCTCCAGGTCCTCCTCGCCGTAGGCGGGAGGGATCAGGGCCTTTCGAATCACACCCACCCTGCCGCTGTTGAGGTCCTTGACCACCAGATCGATGCGGTAGCGGTTCCGCGAATCAAGCGGCAGGATCTTCTGATAGGCCGACCGCCTGAGAATGCCCTCCTCGAACTCCTCGGGCCGGTATCGGATCACGATATCGTCCTCGAACTCGGTGACAACCCGGTTCGTCAGGCTGGCGACGATACCGTACACGGCCAGGCGCGCCGTCTGCTGGTTGTTCTCGAGCTGAAAGGACACGTCCCGGTTGCTGATCTGCAGCGTGATGGGAATGAGGACCTGCGCCTCGTTGAGCTTGAAGTACTCCTCCCTCACCTCGAAGGGCAGCGTCTCAAACCGGATGTTGACCTCGACCAACTCCTTGAGGTCCTTATACTTGGTCACCGGCGCGGCGCCAACTCGCGCGATCGTTTCATAGCGCTGGAAGGGGGCGTCCCGCTGCCGCCGATACCAGTTCTCGGGCCCGTAGCCCGCGCCGCCCGTCGCCGGCGTGTAGGCGGGATGATCGGCTTGAGTCGCCAGACCCGTCTGGCGCGCCAGGGTCTGTCCGCCCGGCACCCGACCCATGATGATCGCGTCCTTCTCCCAATGGAATGTGGCCAGCCGGAATTCGCCGCTCTCGGAGGGGTCGACGAACTCCAGCTCGACATCGTCCCCCACCCCTTCCAGGTATCGATATCGCCACATCTCGTAGGGGTAGACCGCGGTGACCCCTCCCCCTTCATGAATTGGCCGGACGTAGGAACCGCCGGTGGGACGGGAGACAATGGCGTCGGGCTCGCCGTGAATGATGTAGATGCGCCCGCGATCCGTCATCCAGCCGGGGTTGCCGCTGGTGAACTTCTCGTTGGCGTAAGCGATGCGCCGGTAATGCTCCTCTTTGAACTCATTGTGCGCGGTGCGGGGGTCGGGGTCCCGTCGGAACCAGAACTGCTCGATAAACTGTTCCTTCTCCTCGGGGGTCGTCAAGCCCTCGAAGACCGATCTCTCCTCATCGCTGATGATGTAGAGGACGTCTTCCTTGAGCCATTTCTCGTAGTAATCCTCCATCTCCTCGCTCTGCTGCGCCTGGCTCCGCCGCTGAGCGTCGACGGACCCCGCCAGGGCCAGGCTGACAACGAGGAACAACCCCACGGTCCAGTGTTTCCTGCTCATCATCTTCTCCCTCGCCGGGCGCGACCCGGGGAGGCCGTAGCCTCACCCTGATCGAGCCCCTCACCTAGACCAAGACAAATCTCGGCCGCTAATGTTTCACTACGAGACGTCTTGATTATAACCGGTTCTGGGTTTCGGGTCCCGGCCGGCGACTTGGGGGACTGGGGCTTGGGGATTGGAGACTGGGGGTTCGGGGCGGGCTGGGGGCTGAGGTTGGAGTGGATCGGACCTGTCTGACGAGTCGGACTTGTCGG
>CAYRCA010000715.1:0-2370 GCA_964422565.1 uncultured Acidobacteriota bacterium
TATGCGCCGCGCGCTACGTCTCGCCGCCCGAGGGGCGGGCCGCGCCAGTCCCAATCCCATGGTGGGCGCGGTGGTGGTGCGAAACGGGCGTGTGGTCGGCGAGGGATACCACCGTTACGACCTACGGGATCACGCCGAAGTGGTGGCCCTGCGTCAGGCCGGCGAGGCGGCGAGGGGCTCGGATCTTTACGTGACGCTCGAACCCTGCGCCCACGCCGGTCGGACTCCCCCCTGCTCCCCCCTGATCGTCGAGTCGGGCGTAAAACGCGCCTTCGTCGCCGTGGAGGATCCCAATCCACAGGTTTCAGGCGCGGGAATCGAGTATCTGCGGCGGCGGGGTGTCGCAGTCCTGGTCGGGTTGTGCCGGGACGAGGCGACCGAGCTGAACCGGGCCTTCTTTCATTACATCGTCGCGCAACGTCCCTTCGTGACCTTGAAACTGGCCCTCAGCCTGGACGGCAAGATCGCCACCCGCGGAGGCGAGTCCAAATGGATCACGGGTCCGCGGGCCCGGCGCAGGGTCCACCGGATGCGCTATCGATCCGACGCGGTCCTGGTGGGTGTGGGGACGGTTCTGGCCGACGATCCCTCGCTCGACGTGAGGGGACGAAGGCGCAATCGCATCCTGAAGGTGGTGCTCGACTCGCGCCTGCGCTGCCCGCCCGCGGCCCGGATCTTCTTCTCCGGCGATCCGGTGGTGGTCTTCCACGGGCCGAACGTCGATGACGCCGTAAAACGGCCTTTGCCGGATCGCGCCCGGCTGGTCGAAGTGCCCGCCGAAGGACCTGGTCTCGCCTGGGATTCCCTGCTGTCGGAACTCGGAAGGCTGAAGGTGCTCGACCTGCTGGTCGAGGGCGGCTCGCGCGTGGCCGCCTCGGCGCTTTCCGCCGGGGTGGTAAATCGGATCGCCTTCTTCTACGGCCCCTGCGTCATCGGCGGGGAAGGTCTGAGCGGAGTCGGAGATCTGGGAATCGACCGTCTGGGACGGTGTCTTCGGTTCTCGGCGGTGCGAACCCGGCGTCTCGGCCCCGACCTGCTCGTCGAAGCCGTCCCGGAGGGGGTTAGGGGTTAGTGGTTAGTGGTTAGTGGATGGTGGCTAGTGGAAAGTGAGTGTTGTGCCGCCGGGGGCCGACGAGTTGACGCTCGCCGCTGCCCGCCGACTCCGACCGCTGGCCGCTGGCCGCTGACCACTGGCTATTCGCTTACGGCGGGCTGGATTTCCGGCGTGATCTCCCGCCAGGCCAGCATACGCAGGGGAAGCAGGCTCAAGGCCATCTCGATGCGGTCGCCCGCGAAGAAGAAGTTCGAGTTCCCGCCGAGGGTGAAGCTGGGCGTTCCGAAGACCGGATTGCCGTCGGCGTCCTCGTCGATGCGGGCGGTGTAGATGCCGCCGACCACCGACTTGTTGGCGCCGCCGATGTCGACCTCGCCCTCTCCGACCACCAGGATAAGCCCGTTGTAGTCGAAGCCCCCGTTGTACTCGAACTTGCCTTTAACGACCAAAAGCCCCGCTCCGGTGCCGCCGCCGGTCAGCGAGAAGTCCCCTTCCGCGACAACGATCTTGGGGTTCTCCGGAGTGCCCAGTGCGATATCCTCGCCGCTCAGGCGGGTACCGTCCGCGTAGACCTCGTCCGCGGCGGCCGAGATTCGCTCGATGAAGGCGGCCATGAAGTTGGGGTCGAAGAGGTTGACGGCGTCCGGGTTGTCGTTCGAGCGAACCATCTCCGTGTCGTCCCGCATGGAGGGTTCGTCCCCGTAGGGCCCCTCGGCGCCGATGATGTTGTTCCGCTGGTTCGGTGAAATGCCCTCGTAGATCATCTCCATGGAGGCGGTGGCGTCGCCCCCCGCGGGATCGTCGTTGAGCACGCTGAGTCCCGCCATCGCCAAGTGGTCGTCGCCATATTGTCGGTTACCCCTGAGGATCTCCTCGAGGGTCATTCCGGTATGGTCGTAACCGTTCAAATGAAAGGAATTCCCGTTGAAGAATCGGTTGCTCGACGGAACCGCGCTGGACCCGTAGACGCTGAAGGGCGAACTCACGTCGAGGCTGAAATCCCGCTTGAAGAGGGCCTCGATCACGGCCACCGAGTTCTTGAGGTTGCTCCCGAAGAGAACGGTTTCCTGGGGGGGGCCGGGTTCGATCCCGGCGACGCGAATGAAGAACGTGTTGTCCGAATCGACGAGAAGGTCGCCGTCGCCGTCGTCGTTGTCGCTGATCCGGGCGATGAAACGTCCCCGCTCCAGGGCGACACCTGTGCCGGGAGTCAGCAGTCCGTTCAGCGTCACCGTCCCAATGGCCGAGGGCGGGCGCAAGTAATCGACGCTTCTCGCCTCGCGGAAATCCACCGGGTCGCGATAATAGCCGGGACC
>CAYRCA010000716.1:0-2368 GCA_964422565.1 uncultured Acidobacteriota bacterium
ACCGGTGGAACCTTCGACAAGGAGTACGACGAAATCACCGGCCGGCTGTACTTCGGGGACACCCACGTGGCCGAGATGCTCGAACTGGGACGGTGTCGCCTTCCCGTCGAGATTCAGAAGGTCATGATGCTCGACAGCCTGGACATGACCGACGGGGAACGGCGGATCATCCTGCGGAGTTGCCTCGAGGTGCCGGAGGGCCGAATCGTCATCACCCACGGCACCGACACCCTGGTCGAGACCGCTCGTCTGCTGGCCGAGGCCGTTCCCGACAAGACCATCGTACTGACCGGCGCGATGATCCCCATCGCCTTCGGCAGTTCCGACGGGCTCTTCAACATGGGCGGCGCCCTGACGGCGGTCCAGATCCTGCCCCCTGGCGTCTATATCGTGATGAACGGGCGTGTCTTCGACTGGGACAAGGTGCGCAAGAATCGAGAGTCCGGAGTCTTCGAAAGAATCCCGGAAGCCTGAGCGGTTGAAGGTGGTTCAAGGGCGGTGAAAGCCGGGTCCCGCCCCGCCCCGCCCGCGTCCTTAACCTTCAACCGCCTTCAACCGCCGGACTCCGGTCATAATCCCGCCAAGGTCGATTTGGAGCGGCCGGCGAACTTGTGTCCAAACGGACGATTGGGCTTTAATGGGAACCTCGTTCGAACTGACCTGGCGAGCCCCTCTTTTCAGGGCCCGGCTTTCATGAAATCGACAGGAACCGGATGTTGAGAAGAAAGAAGCGGTCCGGACCGGGGCTGATGAATCGTTTCCTGGCAATTATCGAGCGGGTGGGAAACGCCCTGCCCCACCCGGCCACGCTGTTCGCCCTTTTGGCGGGCGCCGTGCTGTTCTTCTCCTGGGTGTTCAGCCTGCTTGACGTCGCCGCACTCCATCCGGCCACCGGCGAGGCGGTTCGGCCGGTCAACCTCCTCTCGGTCGACGGGCTCCACCGAATCCTGACCGAGACGATCCACAACTTCACCAGCTTCGCTCCCCTCGGCACGGTGCTGGTGGCCATGCTCGGCATCGGCGTGGCCGAGGGCAGCGGGCTGATCGGCACCGGCCTGCGGCTGCTGGTCCTCTCGGCGCCCAAACGGCTCCTCACCTTCGTCATCGTCCTGGCGGGGGTTCTCTCCAACACGGCCAGCGAGGTGGGCTACGTGCTCCTGGTCCCCCTGGGCGCCGTCATCTTCCTGGCCGTCGGCCGCCATCCCATCGCCGGTCTGGCCGCCGCCTTCGCCGGAGTCTCCGGGGGCTACAGCGCCAACCTGCTGCTGGGCACGGTGGACCCGCTGCTGTCGGGCCTCTCGGAGGAGGCGGCCCGCATCATCGATCCCGCCTACTCGGTCAATCCCGCCTGCAACTACTATTTCATGTTCGTCTCCACCTTCTTCATCACCGCCGCCGGCACCTGGGTGACCGAATGGGTGATCATCCCGCGCCTCGGGGATTACCGGGGCCAAGCCCAGCCGGAGGAGCTCCGGCCCCTCGAGCGCCGCGAGAAACGCGGGCTCCTCTATGCTTTGCTGGTGATTATCGGTCTGACCGTTGTGGCTCTGATCGGACTGATCCCGGAACAGGGGTTTCTCCGGGAGCAGGGAACCTACAGCGTGCTGCGATCGCCTTTTATGGAGGGAATCGTCACCGTCATCTTCATCGTCGGCGCGCTCGCCGGGATCGCCTACGGCCTGGGCGCCAAGACCCTGCGCAACGACACCGACGTGATGAAGAGCATGGGCAAGACCATGGAGGCGCTGGGCATCTACATGGTGCTGGTCTTTTTCGCGGCCCAGTTTGTGGCCTACTTCCGCTGGACCAACCTGGGATTGATCTTCGCCATCGAGGGAGCCGAGATTCTCCGGACCCTGGGCCTGGGCCCCATCCCTCTGATCAGCGCCTTCATCTTGTTGACCGCGGTGATCAACCTGATCATGGGGAGCGCCTCCGCCAAGTGGGCCATCATGGCGCCCGTGTTTATTCCCATGTTCATGCTCCTGGGCTACTCTCCGGAACTGGTCCAGGCCGCCTACCGCGTGGGGGACTCCACCACCAACATCATCTCCCCGATGATGTCCTACTTCGCCCTGATCGTGGCCTTCATCGAGCGCTATGAACCGAAGGCGGGGATCGGAACCGTGGTGGCCACCATGCTGCCCTACACCTTTGTGTTCCTCGGGGTATGGCTGGCGCTGCTGGTGGTGTGGCTGCCAGGCACCGAGGGCGGAGGTGTGGCCGACGTGCTGTTTGGCGAGTACAAGCCCACCGGGAAGCTGCCCCACAGTTGGCCTCGCTCCATGAAGCAGGTTCCGATCAACGTCGGCGACGCGGGCTATGATCCCCTGTTTCCTTACGGGTTTGGCCTGAGCTACTAGCTATC
>CAYRCA010000717.1:0-2367 GCA_964422565.1 uncultured Acidobacteriota bacterium
CCGAATCACCCATGCCGGGGGGTCGCGGTACGAGGGATCGATCCGGCGCGATCCCGTCGAAAAGGACGAGATCGTGGTGGCGGCCTTCACCGGGAACTCGAACACCGATCGGGGACCCCGCGAGGACATCGTCCGCAATGTGAAAGCTCAGGATCCCGACCTGCTCTTTTTCTCGGGGGATCAGGTCTACGACCACCGCGACCACCTGGCGGCCTGGCTGCTTTTCGGAAGGCAGTTCGGAGACATCGTCGGGGACCGCCCCACGATCACCATCCCCGACGACCACGACGTCGGGCAGGGCAATCTTTGGGGAGAGGGCGGAAAGGTCTCCCACCTGCCGGGAGGAGCGGACGGCGGTTATGTGATGCCCCCGGACTATGTCAACATGGTTCAGCGCGCTCAGACCAGCCATTTGCCGGATCCGCCGGACCCCGCGCCGATCGAGCAGGGCATCGGTGTCTACTACACCTCGTTGAAGCTGGGCGGGATCGACTTCGCGATCCTCGAAGACCGCAAATGGAAGACGGGCCCCGCGGGGCTGATTCCCCAGCAGGGTCCTCGGCCGGATCATATCAACGACGCGGACTACGATCCGCAATCGATCGACACCCCCGAAGCCCGGCTTCTCGGCGAAAGACAGCTCGGCTTCCTACGCCAATGGGGTCAGGACTGGACCGACGTGGTGTTTAAAGTCGTCCTTTCCCAAACCATCTTCGGCGGCGGCGCACACATCCATGGTCGACACGATGCGCGGCTGGTCGCCGACCTGGACTCCAACGGCTGGCCGCAGAGCGGTCGAGCACGAGCCCTGTTTGAGATTCGCCGCTTTTTTGGCTTCCACATAGCGGGGGACCAGCATCTGGCGACGATCATCCATCATGGCGTCAACGACTGGGAGGATTCCATCGTGTCCTTCGGAGTTCCGTCGATCGTCAATTACTACGGACGCTGGTGGTGGCCTCTGGAAGAACCTCTCGCGCGCGATCCCGGAAACCCTTTGCCCTTCGCGGGACGTTACTACGACGGCTTCGGCAACAAACTGACGATGCACGCCTATGCCAATCCGACTCCGGAGAACGAAAACGCGGCGGGTTACGGTCTGATCCGCTTTGTGAAGTCGAAGCGGGAGATCACGGTGGAATGCTGGCCCCGCCGCGTCGACGTTACCGATCCCGGTGCCCGGCAGTATCCCGGCTGGCCCCGGACCATTCGACAGGAGGACAACTATGGTCGTCGTCCCTTGGCCTATCTCCCAAATTTGAAGATCTCCGGGAGCACGGATCCGGTTGTACAGGTGGTCGATGAGTACCTGGACGAAGTGGTCTACACCATTCGGATCGCGGGAACCGAGTGGACGCCTAAGGTGTTCAAGGAGGGGACCTACACGATCCGGGTGGGCGAAGACCCGCTCATCAAAGAATTCAAGGGCGTCTCCGCAGTCGCCGAGGAGAACGGCGACGTGCTGGAGGTTCGCTTCTAACCGGCGCCTTCGAAATCCGCCCGTCAGAGAACACCCGGGTTCCCCTTTCAATCGACACGCGCTCGGCTTATGGCCGCTCCCTCGACCTCTTCGCAACGGCCGGGGCCTGCACACCCTCGCCCCGGCTCAAAGGAATGACCTCGGCGCCCAGAAGGAGTTCCGGTGCGGCGCCGGGAAAGAGGACTTCGGGCTCTTCGGATCGGGGCGGGGAGTTCCTCCTCTCCTCTTCGTCCTCGTCTCTCGAACGAAAAGCGTCCCGGATCCCCCGGAAGAATCCGGCGACGCGTCGCCCGACCCCGCCGCCGGAGGGACAGGAGGCGACCGGCACGTATTCCTCCAGAAACAGTTCCCGGTAGGGCGGGTCCCCTTCCGTACGACAGCCCTCTTCCAAAACCCGGCCGGTCGTCGGATCCACTGGGTGCTCCACGATCCCCAAGGGAGGAGGAGGCCAGTTCCGGAGTCCGCTCGACGCCTCCGGTGTCTCGGCAACCCTGCGCATGATCCGCCCCCAGACGGGAGCGGCGAGATTCCCCCCGGCGGCCCCGGCCACGAACGGGCGGGGCTGGTCGAATCCCATCCAGACGACTCCCGCCACCTCCGGAGTGTAGCCGGCGAACCACACGTCGTGACCGGACTGGGTGGTCCCGGTCTTGCCGGCGGCGGGACCGGTGAAACCGACGGCCCGCACGGCCCTTCCCGTCCCGCTTTCCACCACTTCGGACAGGACGTCGGTCACGATGTAGGCGACGCGGGGGTCGAGCCCAAGCCGATTCTCCGGAAACCGCTCGTACAGTAACTCGCCGTCGGCAGTCTCGACTCGCGTCACCAGTCTGGGCTCCGGCCGGTTCCCGCCCTTGCGAAGCGAATCCGAACTGTCCAGGGGCGAT
>CAYRCA010000718.1:0-2365 GCA_964422565.1 uncultured Acidobacteriota bacterium
GGAACTCACCCTCGCCGAGGGCCTCCGGCTCCATACCACCGCCCTGCAACCCGCTCGAGCTTCCGTACTCTTCCGGGTGATCCGCGACGGTAACGCGACTGGCACCTTCCGGGGCGCCGCCCTCAATCTGCCGATCGACCAGCCCGGCACCTACCGGGTCGAGGCTTACCGCTACTCCTGGCGACTCGGCTCCCTGTTCCTGAACCTCCGCCCCTGGATCTTCGCCAATCCCGTCCGCGTGACCGCCGACTGGCAGCTCGACGACCTACTCGGAGAGGAGTGACACCGGCGGAGGCTTAAACAACGAAGCCCCCGGATGCTGACACGATGCATCCGAGGGCTTGCGTTCCGCTGGCGGAGTGTGGGGACCTGTTCCGGATCGTTGCGTCTCTTTCGAGGCCCTCCGATCCCGTCTCGTTCGGTGCTGCCCGTGCGGCAGCCAGATCCGCTTTCCCCTTCCCCTCGTTCTACGGTCCAGAACTCAGGTTGCCTCAATTCTCATAGAGGCTCGATCAAGTCCAGCGACCTCTCGATCGGCTCGGTCGGGCCGAACACCCTCCGAGCTCCCGGCAAACAGCGTCCTGCCTGCCGAGCCGACACTCGGGTCGTAGACCGTTCCCGCGTGCCTGGATTGTAGTCTAATGGCGCTCGATCGGGGAGTCAAGACTTTTCTTTCAGGCCTTTGTAGCGTTGAAATAGAAATGTCCGCCTGGGTTGAAGTAGGAATGTCCTCTTTCGGGTCGGCTTCGGGTAGCAGGGAGCCGGACCCGAGCGCGGAGAGAGGACTTGCTGACCTTGAGCTTACAGGATCGGGATCGGATCGCCCTGATTCGACAGGTGGCGGAGGGGCATCTGGCACCCTGGCAGGCGGCTGAGAGAATGGGTTTGACCCCACGTCAGTTCCGGCGCATCCGGCGGCGGTGGGAGCGGGAAGGTGACGCAGCGGTCGTTCACCGGGGTCGTGGGCGGCCGTCGAATCGGCAACTCGATGGGCTCCTGCGGGAGCGGGCCGTGGAGATGGCCCACGACCCGATGTACGAGGGCTTTGGTCCGACCCTGCTTTCGGAGCATCTTGCCCGGGATGCCCGAGGCGGGCAGGTCCACCCCAGTACCCTGCGCCTGTGGATGATACAGGAGGGCGTCTGGGATCCCTGTCGTCGGCGACGCAAGCATCGACGTCGGCGCCCCCGACGCCGCGCCCGAGGGGAGATGGTCCTCATGGACAGCTCCGAGCACGACTGGCTCGAAGGTCGAGGTGAGGAGGAGATGACGTTGATCGCCATGATCGACGACGCAACCAGTGAGCTCTTTGCCTTCTTCTACCCACGCGACACCGGTCTCGCCAATCGAAAGGTGCTGGCTGCCTACCTCGAGACGCATGGGCGCATGGGCGCTCTGTATGTCGATCGTGCCGGACACTTCGGCAACTGGCGCAAACCCAGCGGGACCAAGAAAGCCGACGAGGAGGCCGAGCCGGTGATGGTCAACTCCATCATCCGCCGGGGCCTCCGCGCCCTGGACATTGAGCTGATCATCGCGTTGTCCCCTCAGGCCAAGGGACGCGTGGAGCGACTGTTCGGCACCCTTCAGGATCGGCTGATCAAGGAGATGCGGGTGGCAAAGGTCTCCACGATGGACGCCGCCAATCGCTTCCTCCAGGAGGTTTTCATCCCCTTCTGGAACCAGCGCTTCACCGTGGCTCCGGCGGATGAGCAGGATGCCCATCGCCCCTTGCCGCCTGAGGTGAACCTGGATGCCCTCTTTGCGGAGACCGTCACTCGCTCACTGCGCGAAGACTTCACCTTCCAACACCGGGGAGTCGTCTGGCAGATCGGCAAGCAGGATGCGCCCGAATTCAGCTCGCCGAAGCAAAAGGTCACCGTCGAACGATGGCTGGATGGCTCCACGCACTACCGCTGTTGGGATCGGCACGTGGCTCCCGAGCCCTTCGTCACACCCGCCCCCAAACCGCCGGAGCCAGCGAAGTCGCGGACACCCAGTTCGAAGCCCAAACCTGCGACGGATCACCCGTGGCGACGGCCGGTAGTCGGGACCCTGAAAAGATCGACGCTCCAGAATGCCCCAGGATCGACGATCGCAGCCGCAGCCGACCCGTAGCTACCCCCTCAGGAGGGCTGAGAAACCAAAAAAACGATGCGGAAGAAAAAAGCGGATCCGCCGATCGAGTTTTCCACACGCTGCTGCGGGGAGCTGCACCACAAGGGTGCTCTCCTCGCAGCGCATGGAAAACTCGACCATTCACCCACACCCCGCACGGACATTTCTATTTCACAGATCCGCGGACTTTTCTAATTCGCTGTGACACTGGGTTCGGGTGGTTGTCGGCGGACCGTCGCGCGTGAAG
>CAYRCA010000719.1:0-2364 GCA_964422565.1 uncultured Acidobacteriota bacterium
CGCCCTGCTGGTGGTGGACGCGGCCCAGGGGGTTGAGGCCCAGACCGTGGCCAACGTCAACCTCGCTCTGGGCCACAACCTGACGATCATTCCGGTCATCAACAAGATCGATCTGCCCGCCGCCCGCCCTGATAAGGTGCGGCAGGAGATCGAGGAGAGTCTCCTGATCGACGGCTCGGAGGCGCTTCTGGCCAGCGCCAAGCAGGGGGTCGGCATCGACGAGATCCTGGAGGCGCTGGTGACCCGGGTTCCTTCGCCGACGGGCGATCCGGAGGGCCCCCTGAGGGCGCTGGTCTTCGACAGCCATTTCGACCCCTACCTCGGAATCATCGCCTACGTTCGCGTCGTCGACGGTTGTCTGGAGCCGGGCATGACCATCCGGATGATGGCTTCCGGCCACGTGGCCGAGGTGGCCGGAGTCGGCGTGTTCGCCCCGGGCATGCAGGCCTGCGAGCGGCTGTCGGTGGGTCAGGTGGGGTTCGTGCACGCGGGAATCAAGGAGATCGGCCTCTGCCGGGTCGGCGACACCGTCACCGAGCACCGTCGTCCCGCGGAGGTGCTCCTGCCCGGCTACAAGCAGGTCAAGCCGATGGTCTTCTGCGGCCTCTATCCGGTCGACAGCGACCAGTTCAGCGAACTGCGCGAGGCCCTATCCAAGCTGCATCTCAACGACGCGTCCCTCCACTTCGAGCCGGAGACCTCGGCCGCCCTGGGTTTCGGCTTTCGTTGCGGCTTCCTGGGTCTGCTCCACAGCGAAATCGTCCAGGAGAGGCTCGAGCGGGAGTTCGACCTGGAGCTCGTGGCCACGGCCCCTTCCGTGGTCTACCGGGTGACCCTCAAGGACGGGGGGGAGAAGCTCATCGACAACCCCGCCAAGTGGCCGTCCCTGGGGGAGATCGAGTCGGTGGAGGAACCCTTTGTCCGGGCCGTCGTGTTCACCCCCAGCGAATACGTGGGTTCCCTCATGGAGTTGTGCAACGATCGACGGGGCGAATTCGTCCACATGGAGTACACGACGACCGAAAGGGTGGTCTTAACCTACGAGCTGCCCCTGGCCGAGATCCTGATGGACTTCTTCGACACCCTCAAGAGCCGCACCCGCGGCTACGCCTCCTTCGATTACGAATTGACCGGATACCGGGAGAATCACTTGGTCAAGCTGGACATCCGGATCAACAACGAGCCGGTGGACGCCCTCAGCTTCATCTGCCACCGCGACCGGGCCTACTACAAAGGCAAAGCTCTGGTCGAGCGCTTGCGCGAGGTTCTGCCCCGTCAGCTCTTCGAGATTCGGATTCAGGCCAGCATCGGGTCCAAGGTCATCGCCGCGGAGCGAATCCAGGCGATGCGCAAGAACGTGATCGCCAAGTGCTACGGCGGGGACGTCACCCGAAAGAGAAAGCTCTTGGAACGGCAGCGGGAAGGCAAGCGGCGGATGAAGAACGTGGGCCGCGTGGAGATCCCCCAAGAAGCCTTTCTGAGCGTCCTCCGGGTTGGGAACGAGTAGCCTTCCCCCGATTCGGACGTCCGCGAGCGCGTGGGCGGACTACAAAGGAGCGCCCGGCGCGGCTTCGAATCTGTGCACGGGTCCGTTCGCCACGGCGGGACAGCTTTGGACCGGTCCGGGGCAACACAGGGTCGCGCCCGGCCCGGTCGTGTCCGATCGGACGTGGCCGCCTACTCGAGGGGAATGCGGCTCTTGTTTCGAGCCAGCCACTGGTCGAACGCCTGCAGAGACGAATTGAGGGCCCGGGCGACCTCGGGATTCCGGGCCGCGCAGAAGTCTTCGCTGAAGTCGCGATTGAACTGGTACATGTTGCCGAGGTCCTCCGCCCCCGGAAAGCCGAAGCTGCGGTAGACTTCCGGCGGCACGTCGTTGTACCGCACCTCCCGGCCCAGCGCGCGGGTCAGGGCGTCCGCCATTTCCGCGCCCGTCAGGTGCTCTCCGGCGATGCCGAGCCGCTTGCCGATGAACTCGTCACCTCTCTTGAAGATCGTGTAGGCGCATTTTCCGATGTCCTCGACGGCAATGCTGGGAAGCTTGCTGTCGCCCATCGGCATCGTTAGGGCCAATGTCCCGTCGGGCCCCGGCTTGGGGCCCGCACCGAAGAAAATCAGGTTTTCCCAATAGTACGAGGTGAGCAGAAAGGTCGTCGGTACTCCCTGCTCGGTGAAAAACCGGTCGGCCTCGCCCTTGGAGTCGAAGTGGGGGACCTTGTACTTTCCCATCAGCGTGGGCATGCGGTCGTCGTCGAGGGGTACCCACTGACGTGTATCCTCGAGGGTGGACCAGATCACGTGCCGGAGGTCGGCGGCCTTGGCCGCCCGCGCCATGTTTCCCGCGTGGGCCGTCTCCTTCTCCGG
>CAYRCA010000720.1:0-2355 GCA_964422565.1 uncultured Acidobacteriota bacterium
TTGGATTCCCGCCCCTCGGGGTCCTTCGGAAGCCGCGGCGACAGGCAGGGATGCCTGTCTTCCCCCGGGGTCCCGCCGCGCCGTCGCCCGGTTGTTCGTCCCCACCGTCGGGTTCATCGTCGGCGCCCGCCCGCGCCGCGGAATCCGGCCCGGAGGACACGGTGTAGCCGGGCCTGGGCGGGGCGATGTCTCGCCCGAAGACGGACCTCGATTCAAGTCGCCGGCGAGCCGCGCGCAGCGTCCACAACCCGGAGGGCGGAATGACGTTGCCCAGGGTGAAGCCCGACGGGCGAAACCCTGGGATGGCGGGGAAATCGCATTCGGAACCCGGCTTCAGCCGGGTGGCATGATCTTGTGATCCCCCGGGGTGGGCCGGACTCGGGTCCCGGGGGGATTGGCCGACGATCGACGAAGGCCTCGCCCATGGCCGATGCCGACGCTCCGGACCCGAGCAAGCGAAAGGCAACCGCGTCCTGACGACCTCCCCCGGGAAGTGCACGGCCCACGATCCGGCGGGACGCCGGCAAACGATGCTCGCCGCTATTCCTCGAAGGCTTTGAGAAATTCGCTTCTGGATATTCCCGATTGATTCAGGATGGTGCGGAGGGTGGAACCCTTGATCTTTCGATGATGGGGTATGGTCAACCGTGTGCGAGTTCCGTCGGAGTTTTCCCTCTCCATCGAGATATGCCTGCCTTCCCTGATAAGGCGAAAACCGAGGCGTTCCAACGTGCGAATGACTCCCCGTATTGGAACGTCCACGGGAAACCGCGACATTACACGGAGATCCCGGCCTCGGCTATAAAGGCTTCCAGTATGGGAGGGTCGATCTCGACGGCTTCGGGACCGAATGTCTCCATGTGAAACCGAATCGCCGACTTCACATCGGCCAATGCCTCCTCGTAGGTCTCTCCCTGACCCACCACGACCCCCCGAAGGCCCAAGGGATAGGCCACGTAGGTATCCGGGTGTTTCTCCACCACAATCTTAAACAACGGCTTCATGGAAAAGCGCCTCAATTCGGCCACCGCACCGGGCACTGTCGATACGATACCACGTCTTCCGCCGACAAGCTGCGGACACGAGGAGGTCTTTCTCCATCGAGTCGCTCGTTGCCTCCCTCCTCCAGGAAGGTGGGCAGGGTCGGTCGACCGTCGATCTCCGGAAAGAGGGGTCGAGGGGGGTCCTGGATCGCAAACAAGATCCGCGTCTTCTCGGCCTCCTTCTCGTCCGCCGCGATCCTCTCGTCCCGAACGTTGACATCCATACCCGACCGTATGTGTCCAAGCGCCCGTTCGCCCGTTCGGCGATAGTCCCCGCTGTCGGAGCGCTACGGCCTCTTCTTGCCCTCCTTCTTCTTGACTTCCCTCTCAACATCATCCATTGGAGGTGTTGGGGGAAGTGTGATGACCCCCCGATCCGCAGCGAACATCTCCATGCGATCGGGCGGTTTGAAGACCGAAGCCACTCCCCGATCTACAAGACCGGACCGCAGAATGAAGGCAAAGACCAACTCGTGGTCAGCTCCCTCGCGTCGGCTCGCGAATCGCCATCTCAGAGCCGCGGCCTCGGCCGCTTCCCGCAGTCCCGCCGGGCCGGAAGTGGCCTTTGCCAATACCACCGACCCCTTCGCATCAACTCGGATCAATACGCGTACTTCACCGCCCTCTTTGCCACCCGACGGCGGACTCGGATAGCTTGGAGCCGCAGCCTCGATGACTTCCAGAGAATCACCTCCGGTTCCGGGTTGCCCGCTCAGAAAGTAGGCCAAGCTCGCGACGCCAAGCGGAAATAACGCCTTCATACGATCCCCCTACCTCGTGAACGCGGGCGTAAACAGCTTCCGCGAGTACAACGGCTCTTCCCTCAAGAACCTAAGAATCTCGTGGGCTGGCCGTGTTTGCTGGTCGGTTCTGGTCCAAGACGAGCTCCAAAACGGTGAGCCTCCGGCCGGGCCCACGCTGTTCCAACCGACCGCACGCGCTGCGGCAATCGTCGCTTGATAGGCACGTAGTTCAGTCTCGAAGTGCCAGACGACTGGGCGCAAACCGGAAGCCACTGACTGTGCATCTGCGATGTGAGTTCCGTCGTGGGCCAGCATGATGAACAATGCGGCGCCCGCTGCTCCCTCTTGAATTCTCAAATCAACCAAGGCGTTGCCGTTCACGTCGATACTCAGCGGACGCTCGACCTCTACCTGTGCCGCCGCACCGGGCGAGATCGCGCCCATGCCGATCGTAACGCCGTTGTTAACCCCCTCCGCTCCTATGGCGGCGGCGGCACCACTCAGCGTACTGTCCTTCGACTTTGCCAACCGGTTAAGTTCCTTTCGGATTGCTTTCCGCTGATCGATGA
>CAYRCA010000721.1:0-2351 GCA_964422565.1 uncultured Acidobacteriota bacterium
ATGCCGGTCGAAGGCGACAACGAGCGCCGAATGGCCACCGGCATCGCCATGAGCGAACTGCAACGGCTCTTCGCCGTCTACCCCGCCAAGCACGTCATGTTCGTCGCCGACGCCTGCTACTCCGGACTGGCCCTCTCCACCCGCAGCACCGGACTGCCAACCACCCTGGCCGACTACCTGCGGCAGGTTACCCGAAAGCGGGTTCGGTTGGCCCTGACCGCCGGCCGGTCCGACCAGGAGGCCCACGAATGGCGGGGACAGGGACTGTTCACCTATTTTCTCCTCGAGGCTCTGGAGGGACACGGGGACATCAATGGAGACGGGATCCTGACCTCGACCGAAATCTACGCCTACGTCGAGCCCAATGTGGCCCAGACGGCGCTCTCCAATTGGCGGGCCAACCAGAACCCCCAGCTGGGTCGAAGCGGAGAGGGCGAGTTCATCTTCCTCGTTCCGGGGCACTCGCCGGTCGTGAAGGAGGAGTCGGCCGCGGCGCCCTCCGAGGCCGTCGAAATCACCTTCTGGAAGTCGATCGAAAACAGCCCCCACCGAGAGGACTACGAGGCTTATCTGGACCGGTTTCCCTCCGGTATCTTCGCCGAATTGGCCCGGCTGAAGATGAACCGTCTCACGGACGCGGCTCCGTCGGAGGTGGAACGGCCGCCCGCCGTCCAGTCCGCCCTCGGATCTAGACCGGATGCCCTTGAGACAGCGGGGGACGACCCGGGCCGACCGACCATCGAGGCCGACGCGTCGGAGAGGCTTGTGGGCAGGGCGGGATCCGCCGCCGAGGCGGAACGGTGGGCCGAGATCCGAAACGCTTCCGAATCGGCCGATCAGGTGCGTCTCTCGGAGGAGTTTTTGGAGACCTATCCCGAGAGCGGCTTGACCCCCCACGTTCACTACGTCCTGGCGAGCGTCTACCGGCGCGCCGGCGACACCGAGCGGTTCGTCGCCCATGCCGAGAAGGCTCTGGGCGAGCTGTCCGGACTTCCCGACTTGTCGTCCCACCTGGCCTTCGTTTACGCGGAGACCGGGCGAAGCGACGAAGCCGTCCGTCACGGCCGGTTGGCCCTGGACTGGCTGGAAGCGGTGGAAAAGCCGGCGGGAATGAGTGACGGCGACTGGGACGCTCAACGGCAGGTCTTGAAGAGCGAGGCGCTTTACGCCCTGGGTCGGGTTCGGCTGAGTCGGGCGGTGGAAACCGAAGGCGGGGAATCCGAGCGGTTTCTCCGGGAGGCGATCGAGTTTCTCAGCGAGGCGGTCGAGAACGCCCCCCACAACCAGTTTGGATCGTTCCGTCTGGCCGAGGCGCACATCCGAAACCGGGAGCTTGAGAAGGCGATGGTCTATCTCGCCCGGACAGCGGCGCTGGGAGGCGAAATCGGGGATGTGGCGAGCCGGCGCCTCGACGAGGTCTCCTCCCATCTGGGGAGACAGCCCGACCATGCGGCGCAGCTTGTCGAACAGGAAAAGCTGAACATCCAGGCCGCCATTCGGGAGCGCGTCGAAAGACTGGAAGAGACCGATCGTGAGGAAAGGCGACCCCGGCGACCCACCCTCTATCCGGATCGCCCCTGACCCGGCGGCGAATCACCCCCTGCGCCCCGTCGCGGTGGCTCTTGTCGCGCTCTGTCTTAACGAGCGGGATCCCGTTGGCCGGCCGAGACGAGGCGCCGGCAAGGCGCGACGGAGCGCTTGTGGACATGGCGGGGCGAGTGCCGTTCGCCGTGGAAGCCGGGCGGATGTCAAGAAGCGGCTCATACAATCCGATTAGGAGAGCGCTTCCCGGAGACGGAGCGAATCCGGACTCCTTATCACGATCCCCGCGGCGACCCCTCCGGCCCGATCTCGAACAGCACGTCTCCGGCGTTCACATTGCCCCCCGCCTCGACACCGCTACGGAGCACCAGTCCGGAGCGCGGCGACCGAATCTCGTTCTGCATCTTCATGGCTTCCATGACCGCCAGACCCGCTCCCGCCTCCACCCGCTCCCCCGCCTCCTTCAACACCCGGATGATCCGTCCCGGCATCTGTGCCCGCACCAAGATCGCTTCCCCGGGAACGTCTCCCACGGCATGCCGCCGCAGCCTCTCGCGATCGGAGAGAAGGCTCACCTCGTACTCGTAACCCCCTCGCGCGACGCCGACTGAGTCCTCCCGAATCGACACCAGCAGGTCCTCGATCCGCCCGTCGACCTCCAGGGTCCACCGACCGCCGACGCGGGCCAGAAGACGAACGCGCTTCGACCCGCCGGCGCCGCCCTCGGCCTCGACGCCGACCAGGAACGAGAACTCGTCGTCGGGCGCCCGGTCGACGGTCACCTCATACCGCCGGTCCCCCGTCTTGAG
>CAYRCA010000722.1:0-2350 GCA_964422565.1 uncultured Acidobacteriota bacterium
GCGCCGTCGGTGGGCCCGGGGCCGCGTGGAGAGGGTGCCGCGCGGTGGGTCGGCCCTCCTCACGCTTCGCCCCCCGCTCGTCAATCGGACCGGGTCACGCCCTTCGTCGGCAGTCGCTCGAGCTC
This sequence comes from uncultured Acidobacteriota bacterium, assembly GCA_964422565.1. Classification (GTDB taxonomy): domain Bacteria; phylum Acidobacteriota; class UBA6911; order RPQK01; family JAPXNP01; genus CAYRCA01. Next base: position 126 of record CAYRCA010000722.1, read on the forward strand.
CCGCCGGACATCCCGAAAGTCACGGAATGGATGAAAGGGAATACCGTGGCGCGCGCAGTGGCCGGCCAGGTACCGTCCCGTCTTGGCGAAAAGAACGTCGACGTAGGGAATCGCCACGATGTCCGACGTTCCGTCCCCGATATACACGAGGGGCTCCCGACCGGCGCACCGCTCCAGAAGCCGCTTCTTGTCGCAGGAGGGGTCCCGGCGATAAAGCCAACCCTCCGGACGGGCGTCCACCGGATGGGCGTACAGCGGCAAAGCGAAGTCCGCCAGGTAGAGCTCGACCACGGGCCGCATCCCCGAGCTGACGACTATCAGGGGAATCTCCTTCGCGCGACACCAGTCGGCGAAATCGACGAATGCGGGGTCGATGCGAACGTGCTCGCGCAGGGCGGCTACAGCCTCCTCCCAGGTCGCCGTGACTGTCGCCAACTCCCGCTTCACTGCCTCGAAGACGGACACCCGCTCCGAGACGATCTCCTCCAGGATGGACTCCCGGAACTCCTCTCCCGCGCCAAAAGACTCGGTCAGAAAGGCGATCGTATCCCGGTCCGTGATCGTTCCGTCGAAATCGCAGAATATTCTCATGGTCGGATGACGACGCGGATTCCGTCCAGTCCATCGGCTGGGGAAAGACTCCAATTCCACACCCCTCATCACGTCGGCCCCCCATCCGTCCGGTCCCAGGGAAGTTAGCACAAAACCGTTCCGGCCGCAGGCTTGCCAAGCACCCGTGGGAAGTTGTTAAGTGGTGGGACCATGAACATCAAGGAACGGCTGAAATCGGATGTGAAGGAGGCGATGAAGGCGGGCGAGAAGCTCCGACTGGGCGTGCTGCGCATGCTTCAGGCGCGAATTCTGGAACGGGAGGTGGAACTCCGCTCCGAGCGGGGAAGGGATTACCACCTCACCGACGAGGAGACTCTGGAGGTTCTCGGCGGGTACGCCAAGCAGCGACGACAGTCGATCGAGAGCTACTCCCAGGGGGGCCGGGAGGATCTTGCCTACCGCGAGAGGGAGGAGCTTGAGGTGGTCGAAGGCTACCTGCCGCGGGCGCTTACGGAGGCGGAAATCGAAGGGATCGTCGAGCGGGTTATCCGGGAAACCGGCGCCGCAGGGTTGAAGGACTTGGGAACGGTCATGAAATCGGTCATGGCCCAAGTCGGAAGTTCGGCGGACGGCAGGTTGGTCAATCAGGTCGTCAAGGGCCGACTGCTGGAGCGGAAGTAGCGAACCAGGAAGAAGCTCCAACTTCCAAACCTCCAAAATTGTCGTTCCGGGACTTAACGCCAACAATTTTGTATCTTCATCGCTTGCGGATTCTCGATTCGGCGACCCTTCCCGAGTCCGCCGCGCATGAAGTCCGCGGGTCGGCGCCATTCCAAAGTGGGTGTCCCGCCCTCCGGGATGGAGGGGGCTTTCCGCGGACACGAGCCCGCCTACCGACGACTTTGCCCTCCTTTGACTGAAACGTCGGCGCTCGTCCCACCAACCGCGACCGGAGCTAACTCCGGACCAACTCTCGAAAAGTCGCCGACTCGGGCTCCCGGAGTCGGCGCCCGGACGCAAAGGGACAATCTTGTCGGCTCTGGCTCTGAAAGCGACAAGATCGTCTCTTCGGAAATCTTCCTGTTCTCGATCCAAGATACTGATGTCAGTTGACTTACGTTGATAGCACCCATCTGGAACGCAAACTGCTTGTTGGTCTGCCAACGTTTTCGAGGTCCGAGTCGAACCATATCAAAGAGGAAGTTGCGGAGGAGTTGAGCTAAATGGATCCTGAAACGAAAGTCGTCCTGGATACGCTGTGGGTGATCTTGGCGGCCTGCCTGGTCTTCTTTATGAACGCCGGCTTCGGCATGCTGGAGACCGGCTTTTGCCGCGCCAAGAATGCCGTCAACATTCTCGCCAAGAACTTCATCGTCTTTTCGGTCTCCGCCATCGCCTTCTGGGTGATGGGGTTCGCCCTGATGTTCGGGAACGGTAACGGCCTCGTGGGCCTCTCGGGATGGTTTCTCCTGGGTCCCGACAACAGTCCCGCCACCGAGGGGGCCTATCTCGGCGTCTTCTCCTCGCTGGACTGGACCAGCGTGCCCCTGCTGGCCAAGTTCTTCTTCCAGCTGGCCTTCGCGGCCACGGCGGCGACCATCGTCAGCGGAGCGGTCGCGGAGAGAATCAAGTTCGTCAGCTTCATCGCCTTCTCCTTCTTTCTGGTGGGCTTG
>CAYRCA010000723.1:0-2332 GCA_964422565.1 uncultured Acidobacteriota bacterium
AGCTCCAGCCAAAGCGGCGTCGACGCTGCGTCTTGTCGCCTCCCGACCGTTTCGACGCCATCTTGCCGCTCTGCCGCCGCACTCCAAGAGCGGTCGCCGCTGCGTTCCGTTGGCAGACGATTCGTCCGCCCGAAAGGAATCCGGTGTCCGCTACTAACTTATAACTAACAGGATGCACGAGATCGCCGGAAAACTTTACAAACATGTCGTGGCGGAGCAATCGACGAGAACCCGAACCGCTTTGCAGGAATGTCTCTCAAATGTCTCTCAACGCCTTGCGAATAAATGCGTTACGGGAGGGAGAGAACGCCCTGGAGGGTACGCTTCCAAGGTCTGGCACAGCAATTGCTTAGAGCTAAAGCAGCTGGGGGGAGCTACACAGGATGAGGAAGATGACATGAAAAAAGTGCTGTTGATTCTGACAACCCTTCTCTTGCTCGGCATGATGCCTACCCTGAGCGCGGAGCCGGTCGGCCCCTTCGGCTTCGTACGAATCACTGACAACAACTCGGTGGACTTGGCGGATCAGTTCCAATTCTTCATCTACATCGATGGGGACGCTGCGGTTTTCACAACGCTTACAACTTCCCGCCGGAGGGTTTCATCCGTTCACGTCGCCCACTTGCTGAAGATGCCCGGTTTTACTGGATTCTCACATATTTGGCACGCCTCTTGCCTTAATTCCCAAGCAGGACAATAATGGGACGCTTAGACATATCTAAAACAAATCTGAAAGACAAACATATGCGAACACTAAAATTGTTGATGCTTGCTGGTGCGTTGCTGGCTTTCATGGGGACGCCGGCGATGGCTGATCCCGTGGTAATTACCATGGGCGACCTTACCCTAACTGGTACGGTTCAATCAGGGAACAACGCAGGATCTGGCGGTCTTGCGCTTGTCGAGGCACAGGCAGGCAAAAGCCTTGTTGAATTGGACACCATTCAAACCGATGGGTTTGGAAACACCGGAATCGTCGAGTTTTCGGTGGACGAAGTTTTCAACTACATTGTTCTCAAGGCGGGCAACGAGTGGGCGCTCTACAAGGTGAGCGATGCCAAAGTAGCGGAGATTCTCGCTGCACTCACTCCGGCCGATATTGAGCTCCATTACGAGATCCGGGCCGCCGACGGTTTCTCGGTGAATCCTCAGGGTCAGACGTCTGGCTTGTCGCACGTCACGCCTTATCGTGGAGAGATTGCAGTCCCCGAGCCCTCGACGCTGCTTCTGCTCGGCGCCGGGTTGGTGGGTCTGGGTATCCTTCGTAGACGTCGGTAGTTTCAAGCGTCCTCCCACAGGACCCAAGCTTCAATAGCAACAAGGGCCGCCGGTTCCGGCGGCCCTTCTTCTTTTCCGGCCGTCTGTCGGATCCCTTTTCTCGGCGCGGGCGGACGCGGCACCCGGACAGGTGACGGATTCTCTTACAATCCGTGCCGGCGCCCTTCCCTTGAGGCGGCTCGGGCGCAGCCGTTTACCATGACAATCAACTTTTATGCGGAATCTATTTGTTTTTTTCCGCAATCCTGTCGGGCCGGCGCGTGAGTTGCTACCACATTGAGGTGCAGGAAGATGACGACCTCCATACGGCAGCGACCGGGGGAAGTCATGGCCCGGGAGGGGGTTTTGATGCGGAAAAGGACTTTGCTTTCAATTCTGGCCTTCGGACTGGTCTTCGGGCTGGTCGGAAGCCCCGCTCTGGCCGATCCGATCCGGATCGGGTACACGGTAGTCATCAGCTACGGCACCCCGCAAGGTTCGGCCTCCGGACCGGCCGATGTCGTTGTCGTTTCCGGTCCCGGCTATACGTTCAACACATTCTCCCTGGAGAGATTCGAGACCTTCGGGCCAAGCACTCCCCACGAAGTGCTGAGTATCGACCGCACCGTCAGTACAGCGCCACAGGCACCCGGTTACGTGGAGAGAAGGACGGATTGGGTTGAGCTTCAGCACGAGTACGGAATCGGCGACGACGCTTTTTGGCCGGCTTGGAACAGCGGCTCCCCGTTTTGGGACCCGGTTCGGGGTTTCTTGGCCGTCGCTCCAGCCGATTCGTCGGCCCCGTGGGCTCACGTCGCGGTCATCATAAATATCGGTCTCACCAGCAATCCCGTTCCCCCCGAGGAACAGGGGAGGCAGGTGACGCTCGTCCCCGAGCCGGCGACTTTTCTGCTCCTCGGCGCCGGCCTTCTCGGACTCGGCATTCTGCGACGGCGGTTCTAGGACTCCCGAGGGTTCTTCGAGTGCGTCCCCTTTTGGAGTGCGGCCCCTTTTGGAGTGCGGCCCCTTTTGGAGTGCGGCCCCTTTTGGAGTGCGGCGGCAGAGGCCCCAAGTC
>CAYRCA010000724.1:0-2328 GCA_964422565.1 uncultured Acidobacteriota bacterium
GCCAACCAACCGGCTCATCTGGCGGGCACCCTGGACATCGACTCGTCCGGGAAGGCCGCTCGGTTCGTCCGATTCTGCGACGCGTTCAACATTCCCCTCGTCGTATTCGAGGACGTCCCCGGCTTTCTGCCCGGGGTGGAACAGGAGCATGGAGGAATCATCCGCCACGGAGCGAAGCTCCTTTACGCCTTCGCCGAGGCGACCGTCCCCAAGCTGACCGTTATCACCCGGAAGGCCTATGGGGGCGCGTATTGTGTCATGGCGTCGAAGCAGATCGGCGCCGATTTCAATTTCGCGTATCCCACCGCGGAAATCGCCGTGATGGGTCCGCAGGGAGCCGTGGAGATCCTTTACCGAAGACAGTTGGGCGAGGCGCGGGACCGCGAGGGCTACAAGGCGAAGAAGGTGGAGGAGTTTCGCGAGAAGTTCGCGAACCCTTACGTGGCGGCCGAACGCGGCTATATCGACGAGGTCATCGAGCCGAGGTTCACGAGGCGGAAGTTGGTTCGCGCCCTGGAGTTGACGGCGGGCAAGCGGGAGTCCCCGCCCCCCCGGAAACACGGCAACATCCCGCTTTGATTCTTGGAATGAGTGGCCATGATCGGGGCGCACCCGGAGGGACGAAAATCGCGGCGGTTTCGGGTTCCGAGTTCCCCAGTTCCGAGTTCCGAGTTTCGGGTTTCGGGTGACGGGGTTGCGGTTGTTTGATTGTTCTTGGTCAGGCCGCGGCGTGACGACCGAGGCGGCGGTCGGAGACGCCGCAAGGAGGGCGGGAAACGTTATCCACTGAAGTGACGGGTGTCAAATTCGCCAGGATCCTGGTTGCCAATCGCGGCGAAATCTCCGTACGAATCATCCGCGCCTGCCGTGATCTCGGGATTTCGCCCGTGGCGGTGTATTCAAGCGTGGACCGGGAGGCGCTCCATGTGCGGCTGGCGGATGAGGCGCACTGGATTGGTGAAGCCCCCGCCCGCGACAGCTACCTCAGGATCGATCGACTCCTGGACGCGGCCGCGCGCTCCGGTTGCGACGCCGTTCACCCCGGCTACGGTTTTCTGGCGGAGAACGAGGCTTTCGCCGAGGCGTGCGGTCAGGCGGGACTCGCGTTCATCGGCCCGCCGCCCTCCGCCATTGCCCTCATGGGCAGCAAGATTGCCAGCCGAACGGCCGCCGGGCGGGCGGGAGTGCCGGTCATACCCGGAAGCGGCGGCCCGGTGGCCTCGTCCGGGGAGATCTCCGAACTGGCGACCCGGATCGGGTTTCCCCTGGTCGTCAAGGCCAGCGCCGGGGGCGGCGGCAAGGGGATGCGGATCGTCGGGTCGCGCGATGAGATCGCCTCCGCCTTCCAATCCGCCCGGGACGAAGCCGAGTCCTCCTTTGGGGATGCGACCGTCTACGTGGAAAAGTATATCCCCCGCCCGCGCCATATCGAGGTCCAGATCCTGGCCGACCGCTTCGGAAACATGATCCACCTCGGGGAGCGGGAGTGTTCGGTTCAGCGGCGGCACCAGAAGCTGGTGGAGGAGTGTCCCTCCCCGGCGGTGGACGCGGAATTCAGGCGAGATCTTGGAGATGCCGCGCTGGCCGTGGCGCGTGCGGCCGGATACGTGAACGCCGGAACGGTAGAGTTTCTGGTCGACGCGGCCGGGGAACGCCCCGATTGGCGGTTCTACTTTCTCGAGATGAACACCCGTCTGCAGGTGGAACACCCGGTGACTGAACTGGTGACCGGCGTTGACCTGGTGCGGGAGCAGATCCGGATCGCCGCCGGTCTTCCGCTCGAGCTGACCCAGTCGGAGGTGAGGCTTCGGGGCGTGGCCATCGAGTGTCGCATCTACGCCGAGGATCCCGCCCGCGATTTCCTGCCCTCGCCGGGCCGATTGACCTCCCTTTGCGAGCCCTCGGGACCGGGTGTGCGCAACGACAGCGGCGTGTATGAGGGCTGCGTCGTGCCGGTCGAGTACGACCCACTGATCTCCAAGCTCGTGACATACGGGGAAGACCGCGATCAGGCGATTCGACGCATGAGTCGAGCCCTGCGCGAGTACCGGGTCGCCGGAGTCCGAACGACGATTCCGTTCTTTCAGCGACTGTTGGCCCACGCGGAGTTTCTCGAGGGTCGGCTGCACACCGGGTTGATCGCCGCCAACCGGGAGAGGCTGCTGTCGGACTCGGTCGAGGAAGGGGAGGGAATCGCCGTCGCGGCGGCGGCTCTGGCCTATTGTCTCCGTCGGCCGGGCCGGCCGGCGGGCGAAGGCCGACGGCCGAGCCGGTGGCGGGACGTTGGGGGGAGGCGTCGATGGTGAAGCTGCCGCTCAAGACGGGTGA
>CAYRCA010000725.1:0-2325 GCA_964422565.1 uncultured Acidobacteriota bacterium
CGGACGCGCCGCTTGCTGATGCCCGGTGATCGCGAGGCGGTTCGCCTACGGGCGAGCCGCGTCGCCCTGGACTGGGTCAGGAGGGAGCTTTTGTGATCCGGGCGTTCGTGGCCGCGACGGTTTCGGAGAAGGTCCTCGACCGGCTCTCGGCGATAGGGAGGGACCTGCGGGCGCTGGAGCTGGACGCCCGCTGGCCTCATCCCCAGTCACTCCATTTGACGCTGAAGTTTCTGGGAGACGTGGATGATCGGCAGGTGGAACAGATCGCGCCTCAAATGGGGGAGGTGGGTCGGCATCACGGGCCCTTTCCCGTTCGGGTCTCGGGGCTGGGCGTCTTTCCCCACCCGGCGAATCCGCGAGTCCTCTGGATTGGGGTCGAGGAGGACGGCGCCCTTTTTCGTTTGCGTGGGGACGTCGAGGCTTCGCTGGCGGAGATCGGCTTTCCCGCGGAGGGACGGCCGTTTCATCCCCACCTGACCCTCGCTCGGATCCGCTCGCGGCGCAACATCGCCCGCCTGATCCACTTTGTCGCAACCGAGGGCCCGCAGGTCAAGGCCGGGGGATTCGAGGTGATGGAGTTTCATCTTTACCAGAGCATTCTCAGGCCGCAGGGAGCGGAGTATCGGGTCCTCTCCACCTTTCCGCTGAGCGCCTGAGGGGCGGAATCATGCGAATCGCGCTCATTCGACTCCGATCCTTGGGAGACACGGTGTTGATGACACCGGTGCTGGAGGCTCTCAGGCGGGGGCGGCATCGGGTGGGGGTGGTGCTGGAGCGACCCTTCGATGCGATATTGACGAACCATCCGGCGGTGGACAGACTCTTTGTCCTGACCGGCAGAAAATCCTGGCTATCGCGCCTTCGGGTCGTCGCTCAACTGCGCTCCTACCGCCCCGACTTGATGATCGACCTGCACGGAGGACCCACGAGCGCCTTGATAACGCGCCTGTCGGGCGCCGGTCGGCGGGTCGGTTACGCCGCCTCCCGGAACCGCCGGTTCTACAATGAACTCGTTCCGGATCCCCGCGAACTGTGGGGCAAGCCGGGGCTGCACACGGTCGAACATCAGCTGGCGCCGTTGCTGCATCTGGGGTTTCCGGTCGACACGGAGCCCCGCCTTTCGCTGTCCGTCGAGGCCGCGGCTCTCGACGCAACGCGGGATCTTCTGGCCGGGCTGGGAATCGAGGAGGGTTTCGTCCTGCTTCACCCCTCGGCGGCCTTCGACACCAAACAGTGGCCCGTTGACCGCTTCGCCGCCCTGGCGAGGTTTCTCATGGGCAAGGGATACCCTCTCGCCGCGACCGCCGGCCCCGGGGAGGAGAGCCTTCTGGAGGAACTTCGGCGGCTGACCGGAGAGAACCTGCCCGTGATCCCACCGGTCCCTCTGGAGCGTTTCGCGGCTTTGGCGTCGCTCTGCGGGCTCTACGTTGGGAACGACACGGGCGCCACCCATGTGGCCGCCGCGGTGGGCCGACCGATCGTGGTGATCTTCGGGTCCTCCGACGCGGACGTCTGGCATCCCTGGGGAGTCCCCCACGAGTTGCTTCGCTCGGACCGGGAGTGTGTGCCCTGTCCGGGGTACTACTGCCTCCATTATCCAGAACCGTTGTGTGTTCGCGACATCCCCGTCGAGCGGGTGGCCGAGGCGGTGACCAGAATGTGGGCGCGCGGGACGGGCGGCTGATGGCGCGCGTCCGGGACCCTTCCTCCACCTTCCATGAGAGGAGGTTGCAGTCCGACCATCTCATGAGATCTGGTGAGCCATATGAAGACCACTGTCGAGATTTCCGACGCGCTCCTCGCCGAAGCGCGGCGTCTCGCGCGAAGCGAAAGAACGACCCTGCGGGCACTCGTCGAGGAGGGGTTGCGCCGGGCGGTGGACAGCCGCCGTCGGCGACCGCGTTTTCAGATGCGCGACGCCACGGTGGGAGGACAGGGCCTTAGCCCGGAGTTCGCCGGCGGCGATTGGGAGCGCGTTCGAGATGCGATCTATCAGGGGCGCGGCACATGATCGCCGTTGACACGAACGTGCTGGTTTGGGCGCACCGGCGCGACGCGGAGTGGCACGAGGCCGCCGTTGCGTGCGTGCGGCGCCTTGCCGAGGGAGTCGACGGATGGGCTCTACCCTGGCCCTGCATCCACGAGTTCCTCGCCGTTGTCACTCATCCCCGCATCTTCCGTCCGCCAAGCACGGGGTCGGAGGTGATCGACCAGGTGGAAGCGTGGTTCGAGTCGCCGACGCTGATGCTGATTGGCGAGGGTCCCGAGTACTGGAGTCCGCTTCGGGCCGTCCTCGACGCGGGCCGCGTCCCCGGCGCCCGCGCG
>CAYRCA010000726.1:0-2323 GCA_964422565.1 uncultured Acidobacteriota bacterium
GGGGCGGCGCTACGGTGGATGGAGAGGGGCGGCGGGGGCCGAACCGCTCCGGGGCAAAGGCGGGTTACCAGATGATCCGCAGGACCGCGGTCATGTTCCGCTGGTTGAAATCGGTGTCGGAGTAGTAGCCGAACGTCGCGGGCGCCGAAAGGGAGGTTCCCGGACGGCTGAGAACGACGTGGTTGAAGACGTTGAAGATCTGCATCTGGAACTGGAAACGGACTTCCTCGGTGATCTCGAAGTACTTGCCCATCGTCCAGTCGGCGTTGATCCCCCGATTGAGCCGAGCCACGTTGCGTCCCAGGGTCCCGAAATGGCCCACCAAGGGCTGCGCCAGACCCGAGTTGGCAACTTTGTTGGGATTGGCGGCTCCGGAACCGGGGTTGGCTTCAAAGTTCAGGTTAAGTGGGCCCACCAAATCGGGGCGCAGGGCGCCGCCGCCGCCAAGCAGTGTGGGATCGGCAATACCGGCGCGGCTACCCGAAGCAAGATTCATCGGGAATCCCGATTGGACCTGGAAGATCCCGTTGAACTGCCATCCGTGGAGGACCGTGCGGCCGACGCCGGACAGATGCGAGAAAATCCTCGGCTCGACGATGTGGGTGAAGACGAAGCGGTGCTTCACATCAAAGGCCGACACCGCCCGGTTGTTCCCATTGTCGAAGGGATTCTGCTGGCTGGCGCTGTCGGTCGCCAGAACCCCCAGAACGTCGGAGATGTCGTCGATCGACTTGCTGAACGTGTAACTGGAGGTGAATCCATGGCTTCCCGTCATCCGGTTGGCCAAGTGAAACTGGGCGGAATGGTAATTGGAGTTGGCCGAAGATTCCACGAAGGTGACCGCGTTGAAGCGGGGGTCGATCCGGTTGCTCGAACCCGTGGGCCCCACGTTCAGGCCTCCGTTGACGGCGGCAAAGACTCCCGCCGCCCGCATCTCCTCCTCCTCCTGCAGGTTCGCCGGCGGGGTGAAGATACCCGGCGCGAGCGTATTGATCGGGCGGCTGCGCTGCAGGAAGTTGCCCTTGGTCCCCACATAGGAACCGCGGGCCACCAGGTTCCACCCGATCTCGCGCTCCACCGTCAGGTTCCACTGATGCACCTGGGGATTCTTCAGCCGCTGGTCAACCGGTGAAATAGCACCGAAGTTGCTCACGTTGTCGGGGAAACCGCCGACCGCGGCCAGTCCGGTTTGTTGGAACGGCGAGGTGCCGGCCATGATGGCGTCGAAGCTGTTCTCCCCCTCGAACGCCTCGAAGCCCTGGATTGCGAATTGATACATGAACGGCGGCATGAAGCGCATGTTGGTGATGGGGTTCAGGAAGATGAAGTCGTAGGCGATGCCGTAGCCGGCGCGCATCACCAGCTTGCCCCCCCCGGGGTTCCACGCCACGCCGAGTCTCGGTGCCCAGTTCCAGTTGGTCTCGAAGGACGATCCGCCGATGTCGAAGCCGCCCAGCGGACCCGTACCCCCTCCGCCCAGGGACTCCTGTTTGCTCGGGTTCAGGTTGGAGAGGATCCCGTTCACCTCCGAGACTCCGCCGGCAACCTCGCCTCGCAGGCCGATGTTGAGCGTTACGGTGGGGGTCATCCGGAAATCGTCCTGGACGAAGAAGAAGTGGTTCCACACCCGGTTGCCTCGAACCGAGTTTCCGAAGCGCTCGGAGTATGCGAAAGGCCTGCCGTCGAGAAAATCGCTCAGGGTGAGGAACGTGAAACTGCCGCGCACGTTCGCGTCGAAGAAGCTGTTGGCCTGGATTCGGTGGAGGTCGTATCCGAACTTGAGTTGGTGACGTCCCATAAGATGGGTCACGGTGTCCATGTACTGAAAGGTGTTCTGAATACGCCCCTGGGGTAGCCCGAGCCAGATACCGAACGCCGCTGTGTTTCCGTCCGCAAAATTGATCGCGGGCCCCCCGAAGTCGGCCAGGGGTGTGAAGTCGGGTTCGCTCCGACCGAAGGAGACCAGGAACTGGTTGACCGTCCGGGGGCTGAAGGTCCGAGTGTAGGCGATCGTTGCGTTGACCGGCTTGTTGACCGAGGAGGCGCCGTTCGTGGGCAGGTTCGATGTAATGAACGTCAGGCCCGGGCTCTGCGCCTCGACGTCCTGGAATCCGAAGCGGGTGTAAAGGTAGTCGTTCTCCGTGATATTCCAGTCGACCCGCCCGGAAAACGCCTTGCTGTCCGTCCCGAGAGGCGCCGGATTCGTCACTGTCCCGGAAGGGTCGGTGGGAACCTGCATCCGTTGGAGGATTTGCACCGCCGTCTGACTGGTGGCGCCGGCCGCCTGGTCCATCTCGGCGAGCGTCGCCTTTAGGGAGTCGAA
>CAYRCA010000727.1:0-2319 GCA_964422565.1 uncultured Acidobacteriota bacterium
TTCGGGTGAGCGGCGGCGACGGCGTCGTGATGGTTGACAAGGTCGTGGCCGCTCTGGGGCGCCGCCCCAACGTCGACGACCTGGGCCTCGAACTCCTCGGCATCGAGTTGGACGAGCGTGGCCTCCCCCCTTTCGACCCGGGTACCATGCGGATCGCCGACTTGCCGGTCTTTATCGCCGGAGACGTGGGCGGTCGGGCTCCGCTGCTTCACGAGGCCGCCGACGACGGGCATATCGCCGGCCGCAACGCCTCCGCGGCGGCGCCCGAATGCTATGTCCGCCGGACACCGCTGGCCATTGTTTTCACCGATCCGAACATCGCGGTGGTGGGCCGCCGTTTTTCCGACCTGGCCGACGGCGAGGGTATCGTCGGCGAGGTCAGCTTCGCGCGACAGGGCCGCGCGAGGGTTGGGTTAAGGAATCGGGGCGCCCTGCGCGTTTATGCCGACAAGGGGTCCGGCCTGCTGCTGGGCGCCGAGATCTGCGCGCCTCGGGGCGAGCACATGGCGCACCTGCTGGCGTTGGCCATCGGGCAAGGGCTGTCGGTTAACGATCTGTTGCGTATGCCTTTCTATCATCCGGTGGTCGAAGAGGGGTTGCGCACGGCCCTGCGGAAGCTGTCCAAGCAGTTGCCAGAGCCTCCGGGTTCCGACCTCGCCGGCTGCGGCAGTCTCGGCGCCGAGGCGCTCGACTGAGGCAGAAGGCTGCGGGCGGCGGGACCCATCGCCTGGTTGGAGTCCGGGGCGAGTCCCGGGTGGGGCTCTCTCAGCCCTCCCGCAAGTCCGACGGGGCCGACCAGGTCCGACCTGTCCGACTTGTCGGACCCGTTCGACCGCGGATGCGGCGTCTCGAAGGCCCGCATTTCTTTCGGCTCGTGTTTGAGCTACCCTTGGAAGGTGACCGCGACGCGCTTCGTTCTCTTTTTGTGCCTGGTTGCCGGGCTTGGCCTCGGCCAGAGCCGGGTTGGTGGGGGCGCCGGGGAAACAGCGCGCCGGACGATCCTGGCAATTGAGGGAGAACGGTTCCTGATCAACGGCGAGCCGACGTATGCGGGGCGGTTTTGGCGAGGCCACAAGATCGAGGGGTTGCTGATGAACGCCCGCCTGGTCCAGGGGATCTTCGACGATCTGAACCCGGACACCGTCCAGCGCTGGGCCTACCCCGACACCGGCCGATGGGACCCCGATCGCAACACTCGGGAGTTCATCGAGGCAATGTCCGTCTGGCACCGGCACGGTCTGCTCTGCGCCGTCGTCAATCTCCAGGGCGGAAGCCCCGAAGGCTACTCGCGCGAGCAGCCGTGGCACAACTCCGCCATCCGGGCCGACGGATCACTTCGTCCGGAGTACATGGCCCGGCTCGAACAGATACTCGATCGCGCCGATGAGATCGGCATGGTCATCATGGTCGGCATCTTCTACTTCGGTCAGGACCAACGTCTGGAGGACGACGATGCCGTCAGGCGAGCGGTGGTCAACACCATCGACTGGATTGCCGAGCGCGGCTACCGGAACGTGCTGATCGAGATCGCCAACGAGTGCGACAACCGCGGCTACGTTCGCGACATTATCAAGGCCGATCGCGTGCACGAGTTGATCGAACTTGCGCAACGGCGGGGCGCGGAGCTCGATCACCCCCTTCCGGTGAGCGTCAGCTACAACGGCGGATCGGTCCCGCGCGCCAACGTGGTCCGCGTGGCCGACTACATCCTCCTTCACGGCAACGGAGTGCGCGACCCGGAGCGCATGGTCGAGATGATTCGCACCGTTCGGGGGATGGCGGAGTACACTCCCATGCCCATCGTCAACAACGAGGACGATCGCCCGTGGCGGGACGAGCACCAGGGGTTCGGGCCGGAGGGCAACAACTTTGTCGCCTGCGTCCGGAACTATGCTTCCTGGGGATATTTTGATTTTCGCCAGGAGGGCGAAGGGTTCGACGAGGGGTTTCAGAGCGTTCCGGTGAACTGGGGGATCAGCTCCAGCCGCAAGCGCGCGTTCTTCAACCTTCTGGCGGAGATCACCGGCGCCCCGGGAGTCCCCGCCGAAGGGTCGAGAAGCAGGTAGTGCGGATTCCTCCCCAGATGAACTCGCCGGAAGTCTCGGTTTCGTCGTAGATCGGCGATACTCCGAGGAGTCCCGTCCAGCACCGCCCGGTTGAAGGGCGTTCACAGAGGAGGCATCATTACGTCGAGCGAGTGCCCGCGGAGCAGAAACAGACGCCGCGGCGTCGCTTTCGTGGCGAACCAAGAGAAGCATCCTTCGCGCACTTGCGGCGAGAACTCTGAATCCAAGCAGGGAGGCTGAGATGAGCCGATGG